>CAMXUZ010000150.1 GCA_947251855.1 uncultured Ruaniaceae bacterium | reverse complement strand
CGGGAACTGGGCAAGCCGATCGGCCCGTTCGTGGTGGAATCCAACGTTGAGCCGATCGCCGTCACTACAGATGCGGAGGCGGATCTCATCGACGGCGCGGGCGAACGGCTCGACGCGGAGAACGTTGGTAGCGGCACCGAGCTCTTTCTTGACATCCACGACGGCGTCGGGCCGGGGACCGCCAACATCCTCGCCCAGGTCGATGCCGCCCAGGCGACCGGTTCCATCCTTAAGGTCCCGTCATCCGCGCCGAAATTCACCCATGCGCAAACCCTCATCCTCGTGACGCCGGGCACGGCAACCGCGAGGGATTCGGTCGAAATCTCCTGGACCCTGATGAAATTCCCCACCGTGGTCGAGCCCATCACCCCCGCAATAGAACAGCAGGAGTGCGCGGGGCCCGGTGATTCTCCCGGCGTCGACCTCCACCCGGTTACAACCCGGGGGATAGATTACGAGTACTCCCGAGCCGCCGTTTTCCCAGGTGCGGTCGTTGACGTGACCGCAGTCCCGCGGGAGGGCTTCGAGCTCGCGCCCGCGCCGGGCTGGGAGATCCGTGCCGACGGCACGGCGGTGACGGAGATCCGCCTACCGGAGCCTGAGTGCCCAGCAGAGGAACTACCGCGCCCGCCCCAGGCCCCGCCAGCCGAGGCTCCTGCCGAACCGGAGACCCCTGCGCAGGCCCCCGATAACGAGCACGAACTGCCCGATACCGGCACACCCTCCCTCGGGCTGGTCGCGCTTTCAGCAGCGTTAGGGATCGCAGGGATCGCGGCGCTCATCGTTATTCGTCACCACCGGTCCTCGTAAGGCGAGAGGAACTAACCTGGGAGGGCCCGCCATCAAGGGAGTGCCATGACCCGCTCATATTCATTGGAACAGTTCCGCTCTCACTTCCCCGCGCTGGAACACGCCGCGTTCTTCGATAACGCCGGTGGCACACAAACCCCGCTGCCCGTCGCGAGGGCCATCGCGGGTGCGCTCACCGGCGGGCTGTCCCAGCGCGGGCCGGCGTATGCCGCGGCGCGCAACTCCGACGAGATCGTCCTTTCCGCCCGGGCCGCGATGGGCGACTTCCTCAACGTCGATCCCACGGGTGTCGTCTTCGGGCGCAGCGCGACCCAGCTGATCTTCGACTTCGCGGACCCGCTCGCCGCAGGGCTCGGCGCGGGCGACGAGATCGCCGTCTCCCGGTTGGACCACGACGCGAACGTCCGCCCGTGGGTGCTCGCCGCCGAGAAGGCCGGAGCCTCACTCCGGTGGATCGATTTTGATCCCGCCACGGGTGACCTCACTACCGCGGACGTCGAGCGCGTGTTGAGCCCGCGAACGAAACTCGTGGCACTCACCGCCGCCTCGAACCTCTACGGCAGCAAGCCGAACATCCCTGAGATCGCGAAGCGTGTGCATGAGGTCGGCGCGATCTTCTTCGTCGACGCCGTTGCGTACGCGCCGTACGAACTCGTCGATTTCCCTGCCCTCGGGGCGGATTATCTCGTGTGCTCCCCGTACAAGTTCTTCGGGCCGCACCTCGGGGTCCTCGCGGCGCGGCCCGCGGCCCTCGAGAGGCTCGCACCGCGCAAACTGCTCCCGTCCCCTGATTCGGTGCCCGAACGTTTCGAACAGGGGACGCTGCCCTACGAACTCCTCGCGGGCGTGAGCGCCACCGCGGACTTCCTTGCGGGGTTCTCCTCGGCCCGGTCACGGCGGGAACGGCTGGAAGACTTCTACGCGGCGGCGGGCGCTCACGAGGAGGCGCTCGCGGGCAAGATTGTTGCGGGCCTCGAACAAATCCCCGGCGCCCGCAGGATCGGCGCGCCCGCGCACCCCACCCCGACGGTGCTGTTCACCGTCGAGGGCCGGACCGTCACCGAGGTCGCGAGTTTCCTGGGAGAGCGGGATATCGCCGTCTCCGCGGGAACGTTCTATGCTCACGAGGCGGCGGCACGGGCGCATCTGGGGGACGGCGGAATCCGGGTGAGCCTCGCGCCCTACACGTCCGCGGCCGACGTCGAAGCGCTCCTCGCCGCGGTCCGCGAGATCGCTACTCGGTGACCTCCACGATGCCCATCGCGCCCCGTTCGGCGTCCGTCATCACGTGGTTGACCATCGGATAGTGCCCCGCCTCGACGAAGTCGAGCTCCACGAACCCGCCCTGAGCGGCGAGGAGATCTAGGGCCTGGGAGCCCCCGGCATCGTAGTTTTCCGGATCCATCGGGCCTCGGCCGTTTCGCAGCAGATAGGTTCCTTCCTTGTACACGGTCGTGAACTGCCCGCCGACGATGTGGAAACTCAAGGCGCGGTTGGGGCCGATGTCGAGCACCCAGAACCGGACCCGTTCGCCCACCTTCGCCTCGATGGGGCGGTCGACGTACTGGTTGACGTAACCGTTGAACATCACCGCGTCAACGTCCTCAACGGAGGTCTTATCCGCGTTGACGTCCTCATCCTGTTCGCCGAGATACAGCTCGGACTGGGTGATGATGTACTCTCGGTCCACCTCGTCCAGGTCGGGTGGGTCGATGATCACTGCCCCGGCCATCCCCGCGGCGATGTGCGCGGTCATCGGCGCGGTGCCGCAGTGGTACATCCAGATCCCGGCGCGTTTCGCGGTGAAGGTGTACACGAGTGACTCGCCGGGCGCGATCGTGCGCATGGGAACGTCGGGGGCGAGCTCTGAGGCGTGGAAATCGATCGAATGCCCCATCGTGCCGTTGTTCACCAACGTGATCTCGAAGGTGTCGCCGATCTTGCCCCGCAGGGTCGGCCCCGTCGAGTCCCCGTTGAACGTCCACCGGGTCTGCTTCACCCCGGGAGCAACCTCGATCGGGTCTTCGGTCACCTCGAACGTGTAGGTATGCACGTCCGCGTCGGGAGCAGGTTCCAGGACGGGATCGTAGCCGTCGAAGTCGTCTGGCCAGGCAGCGGTGAAGTCGAGGTCGCCGGCCGCGCCGTCCGCCCCGGGGACCTCGGCGGCGCCCGAATGCATCTGTTCGTGCATCGATCCGCGGGCGGGGGTGTCGTCCGCGGCCGTAGCGTCCCCGCCGGTTTCACCGCCGACGGCGACGACGTCGAAGACCATCCCCATCTGCCGGTGACCCACGATCGAACACCAGCCCTCCAGGTCCGCTTCGATGACGCCGGCCTCGATCGTCGTCGACTCGCCCGGCGACAACCGCCCGCTGCTCACTCCGTTGGCGAAGACGAGGTCGTGCACGTCCGCGGTATCGGTGTTCGTCAGGTGCACGACGAGTTCGTTTCCGGCCGGCACCTCGACCGAATCGGGGAAGAAGCGCATGTCGCGGGCTTCCACCTCCACTTCGGTCACCTCGCCGGTGGGTTCCACGGCACCGGAGGCGGGGTCCCCCGTGGCCGGGGTTCCGGAGGGGGCAAGCCCCGCGGAAGCAGGATCGAGACCCACCCCGATGGTCGCGCCCAGGGCCACGACGGCGATCGCGGCAACGAGCTGGGCCGCCGAGGGCTTCGGGTCGTAGGCGGGTGCTTTCACCCCTGGTGTGCGCCGGCCGGCGAGTCTGTTGTGCTCCGAGGGCCCGCCCGCGGCAGCTACCTCGGCGGCGAGCGACCGCTTCTTGCGCATCGATGCATAGATGCCTTTGAGCATGATGACGAGCGTCATCGCGAGCGCCACGAGCGCGACCGAGGAGAGGATGACTCGCACGATCGAGGGGATGGGCAACAGGCACAGGAAGATCGCGATGTTCGCCGTCGCGACCCGCCAGGTACCGAGCCGGTCGAGTTCCTTCATGCCCGTTCGCAGTACCGCCGGACCGCCGCCGATGACGACGGGGATGAGGTAACTCAACGCCCCGAGCAGCACCTGTAGCGCGAACCCGACGAGGAACATCACCGTGACGACCCCGTACGAGGAGGGCAGGTCCGCCCACGAGGTGCCCGCAACCTTGACCGCGAGGGTGACGAGGCCCGCCACGAACCACACGAGCCCCGACCCGGCAGAGAGCGTGGGGAAGGAATGCGGTGGACGGTTGCGCGCCGCGCGCCAGATGGAGAGGTAGGACATCAACACCCCGGCCGCATAGACGGCGATGCCCGCCACTCCGAGCCAGGTGGAATCCAGCAGCGGGGCGGCGACCGCGGTGAGGAGCCCTACCCCGAGCACCGGCAGGGCCCGGATCGCGATCTTCTCCGCCGTCTGCGCCATCCGGGTGCGCAGCATCGTGGGCCAAAGCGTGAGCAGGGTGCCCAGGATCGTCAGGCCCACCCAGCCCAGGAGGTTGACCATCGTATGGGCAACGAGGAGCCGGCCGTGCCAGAGTTCGCCAAGGCCCCGCGCGAGCAACACACCGAAGAGCGCGCCCACGGGAAGCATCGCCGCGGCGAGCAGATAGTACCGGATGGTGATCCGGAACCGGCCGGGCAGGGCGATCCGCAGCCGCTGATAGAGGGCGATGCCGTGCCAGATGACCGCGCCAGAAATGATCGCCGCCCCCGCGATGGTCAGCGGCCACCACGTGGTGGGTACGCCGATGAACACGGCAACCATGCCGACTTGGAGCAGCCCGAGCCGCCAGTTCTGCTCGGTGCGATCCTCGATGTGTTTGGTTTTCAGCAGCGCGTTCGCGAAGTGCACGCTCCACACCATGATCGCGTGGGTGAGGCCTCCGAGCGCGACGAGGTGGACCATCAGCCACCGCGAGGAGGCGAAGAACGGGTGCACGAGGGAGACCAGCGCCGCCAGGAAGAGCCAGATGACGACGGGCCGGTCCCGCATGAACCACGTGCCACGGGTACTCATATCTCACTACTTTCCGAGGGCGCAGGGGCCGGGGGACGTTCCGATTCAGGACGGGTGCGGGTGCCGAGCACCGAGGAGGTGACGGCGATGACGAGGAAGAGCAGGACGGCAGCGACGTTGAGCGTGCCCCCGATCTGCCAGGGGAGGGGACGGGCGGGCAGGTCGCCGGCGAAGACCCGGATCGCGAGACCTAAGTGGAGCAGCCCCAACGGCGCCCACATCGCGGAGCGGTAGGGGAGCGGGTGGCGTAGCACGGCGGGCAGGATGATCGGGGCGTGGGCCATGATCATCGACATCGCGAACCCGAGCATCACCGAGTGCACGACCGCGTCGTACACGTACCCCTCGTACTGGTAGCCATCGACGAGCCAGATACATGCGGCGACGCCGAGCCAGAAGTACCCGCCGAGCAGCGCCGCGGCACTGAACCGGGGAAGACCCACGGCGCGGACGAACCTGCCGGCGACGTCGTGACGCCCGAGCCAGATCGTGAGGGCGAGGATGACGAGCGCGGCGGCGCGGATCGCGGTATCCGGCCAGAACACAGTGGTGAGCATCGCGAGCGTCAGCGCCGCCGCGGCGAGCACGAGAATGTTCTCCCCCGACCGGGGCATGTGCAGCCGCGTGAGCTCCACGCGTTCCGAAGTGATCGTCAGGACGAGGAAGCCCACGAAGTGCGGCAACAGCCAGGGGAGCGGCGCGAAGATCCACGTGAGGGTCGCGATGAGCAGATGCACACTGCCGAGGAGCTGGACCATGACGACGGCGTCCTGGTTGCGTCGCCAGAGGAACCAGTACACGAGCGTGAAGGCGAGGGCGCCTTCGATGAGGAACAGTTGGCCGAGCAGGAGCGGTAGCGGGGTGAGGAGAAGGAGCCCCCCGATCCCCAGGAGCGCCGGCGCGAGATACCCGAGCGGCCTGCGCAGGGCGACGGCCCGTTCCATCGCGATGAGCGTGCCGAGGAACCCGACCACCATGAGCACCCCGTGGATCTCCGCCCAGTTCGCCACCGGCGCGCGAATCCCGAGCAGCAGCAGCCCGGCATTGAGCGCGGCGAGGAGCGAAAGCCCCGCGGGGAGGAGGAAAAAGATCCTCCAGGTGGCAGGGGTAACGCGGGCTTTCGACACACCTTCAATTTACACTAGCGAGAAGTTGTAAAAATAGGACGTTCGACTCCTTGACCGTCCCGCTCGCCGCGCTAGTCGGCAGGCATCACTGATCGATGAGACCTGCCCGGCGCCCCGCATGCACCGCCTGCCCCCGGGAGGTGACGTCAAGCTTTTCGAAGATGTGCACGAGGTGAGTCTTCACCGTGGCTTCAGAAACGAACAGCGAATCGGCGATCTCGCTGTTCGTTGCCCCGGTGGCAAGGAGCGTGAGCACCTCGCGTTCCCGGGGCGTGAGCCGGGGCCGGTTCGAACGCATCCCCGCCATCACCCGGGTCGTATGTTCCGGGCTGAGATGCACCTTGCCGGAGGCCGCGGCATGGATCGCCCGGGTGATCTGCTCGGGTGGTTCGTCCTTGAGCACGTACCCCAGCGCGCCGGCGTCGATCGCGCCCAGAAGCTCCGAATCGCGGTCGTAGGTCGTCAGGATCACGACGGCGGGGCCTCCCGCCCGCGAATTCAACGCGGCGGTCACCTCCACGCCATTGATGCCCTCCCCTAACCGCAGGTCGCAGAGCACGACTTCGGGCCGCAGTTGCTCGGCGAGCTCCAGCGCTTCCTCCCCGCTGGCCGCTTCGGCGACGACGTCGATCCCGGACGCCTCGAGCACAGCGCGCAGACCGGCGCGTACCACTGGATGGTCATCAACGAGGAGCACTCTCATGGCAACACCGTACTGATGGGGACGTGGGCGCTGATCGCGGTGCCCTGGCCGGGGGAGGATTCCACCTCGAGGCCGCCGCCGAGCCCGGCGAGACGTTCGGTCATGAACCGCAGCCCGTACCCTTGGGCCGAACCCGGGTCGAAACCGACGCCGTCGTCACGGACATCCAACCGCACCGAGTCGCCCGCCTGGGTCAGGCTCAGGCCCACCCGCCCGGCGCCGGAGTGGCGGCGCACGTTGGAGAGCGCCGATTGGGCCATCCGGAGCAACGCAACCTCACTTTCGGCGGGCAGCCCGGGGATTTCCTCGATATGCAATTCCACCCGGAAGTCCTCCTCGAACCGCTGGGCCAGCCTCTCCAGCGCGGCGGGCAGGGCCTGATCCTCGAGTTCCTTCGGGGTGAGCGCGGCGATGATCTCCCGCACTTCCCGGCTCGTGCGTGCGGCGAGACGTTCCACCTGCTCGAGCGATTCTCGCAGCCCGGAGTCCCTCTCCAGGGCGGCTCTGCTCAGCAGCCGGATGGAGGAGAGATCCTGGGCGATCGTGTCGTGGATCTCGCGGGCGAGCCGGCTCCGCTCGGCAACGACCCCCGCGTGGCGCTGGGTCAACGCGAGTTCGTCCTGCAACCCGGCCATGTCGGTGCTCGATTCGTGCAAGGCCCGCAGCAGGTCCTGGCGGTAGGCGGCGTCGCGGAGTAACGCGAGATACCCGCGGGAGATCGCCAGCGCGAACACCGCCCCGACGAGCGGGCCGATCACGGCGGCGTACGAGGTCGTCCCCGCGTGCAGGATCGGAGCGGCGACGACGACGGCGAACACGAGCGCGGAATACACGCTCGCGGCGGCGAGGGCGAACACCTGGCCGGCGATGAGCCAGAGGAGGAAGGCGAGCCACACGAACTCCGCCGAGGCCAGCAGCGCGCCGATCCACACGACCGTGACGATCCCGAGCCATACCGGGGTGGTGAGCTGACCCGGGCGGCGAGCGAGCACCGGGTACCAGTAGGCGGCGGTGAAGGCGAGGGCAGCAACGATGACTGTTGCGACGCCGTCGCCCATCATGATCGCGCGGGCGACGCCGACGACGAGGAGGAGACCGGCCAGCAGGTGCTGGCCGATCCTCATCGCTCGAACGCGCCCCTCGCCGGTGAGGCTGGCGTCGACGGCGTCAGTGCGAGGCGAGTTCACCGGCGTGATCTTCCACGAGTTCAGGTTCCTTCGTTCGGGGTTTCCCGGGCCACCACATCTTCTCGCCGCCGATCGCGAACAGCGCCGGCACGAGAATGGTGCGGACCACAATCGTATCGATGATCACGCCCAGGCCAACGATGAGCCCCAACTGGCCCAGCGTCACCAGCGGCAGCACGCCGAGCGCGGCGAACACTCCGGCGAGGACGAGGCCGGCGCTGGTGATGACCGCGCCGGTACCTTCGACCGCGTGGATCATCGCCGTGCGGGTCCCGACCGCGCCGACCTCGGTCCGGGCCCGGTGGACGAGGAAGATCGTGTAGTCGATCCCGAGGGCGACGAGGAACAGGAAGGACATGAGGGGCACCTGCAGATCCAGGTTGCTCAACCCGAACACGAACTGGCCGAGCCACGCCCCGGCGCCGATCGCGGCGGCGGCGGAGATGATGTTGATCGCAAGGAGGAGGACCGGGGCGAGCAGTGAGCGAAGCAGCACCGCGAGCACGAGGAAACTCACCGCGAGGATGAGCGGGGCCACGAGGAGCAGATCGCGCAGGTTGCCCTCGCGGGCATCGACGTCCGTCGCCGGACCTCCCCCAACGAGCGCCTCGGCGTCCGCGGACTCGGCGATCTCCGCCCGGAGGTCGCGCACGAGTTCGAGCGTCTCGGGGCTGCCCGGGGCGGATTCGGGGGTGACGATGAGTTCGGTGCGCCCGCCGTGGTGACGATCCTCCCGGAGGCGCAGAACGCCATCGGTTCCCTCGACGAGCGCCGCGGTGGTCTCGGGGGTTTCGGTGAGGAGCACGATCGGTTGGGCCTCCCCGGCATCGAAGTGCTCGGCGAGCACCTCGAGCCCGTCAGCAGAGTCGGAGGGCACGCGGAACTTCTCCATCTGGGTGAGCCCGATGCCCGTACCGATGAGGCCGGTTGCCATGACCGCGAGTAGGGCGAGCCCTGCGGCGAGGGAGCGGCTGGGGCGCGCGGAGACTCCCTCGGCGAGCGTGCGCCAGAACCGGCCCGCGTTGACGGGCGTCCCCACCTGGGGAACCCGGGGCCAGAACACGCGTCGGCCGCTGATGGCAAGCGCCGGCGGGAGCAGGAACACCGCGGCGATGAGCGCGATCGCGAGCCCGATCGCTGAGGCGATGCCGAGCCCGCGGGTGCCGGGAATGGCGGCGAATGCGAGGGTCGCGAGCGAAAGGATGACGGTGACGTTGGAGGCGAGGATCGCGGGAATCGTCCGTCGCCAGGCCTGGGCGAGGGCGGCGCGGTGGTCGGTGTGGCGGTGGAGCTCCTCACGGTAGCGGGAGATGAGGAGCAGCGCGTAGTTCGTGCCGGCGCCGAAGACGAGCACCGAGATGATCCCGGCATCGAACTGCAGGTCGAACGCGCTACCGGCAACGTTCGTGAGGATCGACGCCGCACGATCGGCGATCGCCACGACGATGAGCGGGATGAGCCACAGCACGGGGGAGCGGTAGGTGAAGATGAGCAGCGCCGCCACGATCGCGATCGTCACGAGGAGCAGGGTGAGGTCGGCGCCGTCGAACGCGCCGGCGATGTCCGCCCCGAACGCGGGCCCGCCCGTCACGTGGACGGTGAGCGGCACGTTCGCGCTCGCGATCTCCTCGCGAAGGTCGCCGATGATCGTCGACGTCTCGGTGTTATCGGCGCCGACGGTGATCGGGGAGATGAGGAGCGCGGCGCGTTCATCCTCCGACACCATCGGTCCGCTGAGTTCGTGATCGTGGGCGAGGGCGGTTTGGAGGTCGTCGATCGCGGCCTCGTCCTCGCTGGTGAGCGTTCCGGAGTGTTCGGGGGAGAGGACGATGAGGACGGATTGTTCTTCCGCGCCGGGGAATTCACTCAGGAGCTTCTCGACGGCGGCTGATTCGGAATCGGTTGGAGCGGGATCGCTGCCCGCGCTCGGGGCATCGACGCTGGAGAGCGTCCCGAACAGAGCGAGGACGACGAGCAGGGCGAGGCCGAGGCTCGCCCAGGCACCTTTTCGGGAGGTGAGGGCACGGGGCAAAGATGACAACTTCATGCCAACCAGTCCACTGTTTTTATGCGCCGGGAACGTCCCCTAAGCCATGGAAATCCGTCTCAACCATTCGATGGAGGCTCACGTGAAAATGTAGCCGCGGGCCTCGACCGCGCTGCGCAACCGGTGCACGGTCGGGGCGCTCTCCAAACCGAGAACACGGGCGAGTTCCACGGTCAGCGCGGCGTGGCCGAGGGCGCCGGGGTGAAACGGGTCCCCGAGGAGCGCCCAGGGGAAGTCCTCACCGCCGAGGGATAGGAACCGCGTGAAGTGGTCGACGAGGATGGTCCCCTGCACCTGCGCGACATCCCGCACCGCCTGGGCGAAATCGGCGATCCGGCTGCGCGTCTGCGCGTTCGCCGCGTCGACCGGCGGCGGGGTCTGCAGCACCGGTACCGCCCCGAGGGACCGCACCCGCGAAACAAACTCCTGCACCTCGCGCGCGAACTCCTCCGGTTCCACTCGCGGCGCCTCGTCGGTGACCGCGCAATCGTTCGTGCCGATCATCAAGGTGACGATCTGCGGCGACCAGTCGGCCACCCGGCGATCGAAATCGCCGAGGAGGTCGGTGATTCTGCTTCCCGAGATCGCCGTGTTCACCAGCGCATCGCGGTACCGGGCGAGGTCGCCGCGAATGATCTCGTGCAGGTGGTCGGCGTAGGCGCGAGCGCCATCGGTGTGCCGGAGGCCATGGGTGATCGAGTCGCCCGTGATGACCCAGGTGAGGGGAGCCTCGTCCTCGACGTGTGAGTGGAGCGTTTCCAGGTCAACCATTCGGGGAAGTTTACCGCACCCGGTAGCAGCCGCAGCTCCGTCAACCCCTTCCCCGGGGCGGGCGGAGTCTGTGACGCTGCTTCGACACCCGCCGGAAGGGAGACACCCGTGTCCACCATTGCCGAAACGATCGTTAACGCCCTCGCCCGTCACGGAGTCACACACGTGTGGGGCGTCGTGGGCGACGCGTTGAACCCGATAACGGACGCGATCCGCCGCCACGAGAGTATCGATTGGGTCGGGGTCCGCCACGAGGAAGCGGCGGCCTTCGCTGCCGGGGCGCAGGCCCAACTCACCGGGAGGCTCGGAGTATGCATGGGGACCGTCGGCCCCGGCTCGATCCACCTGCTCAACGGACTCTACGACGCGAAGAAGTCTCACGCCCCGATTCTTGCCATCTGCGGGCAGGTGCCCAGTGCCGAGATCGGCAGCGACTTCTTCCAAGAGGTGAACAACGACGTCCTCTTCTCCGATGTCGCGGAGTTCGCTCGCTCACTCACCTCCGTGAACCAGATGCCGCACGTGCTCGAGCACGCGGTCAACGCGGCGATCGCGAAACCGGGTGTTTCCGTTCTCACCATCCCCGGCGACGTCGGCTCGCAGGAGATTTCCGGCGACGTCGCTCCGCCCCGGTTCGCGCCGACCGCCGCCGCCACGCCTGCCTCCGATGCCCAGATCCACGCCGCGGCTTCCGCGATCGATGCGGGCGAGAAAGTGAGCCTGCTCGTCGGAATGGGCGCCCGCGGCGCCCGCGCCCAGGTGCTCGAGCTCGCGCAGAAACTGCAGGCTCCGATGGTGGTGACGCTCAAGGGCAAGGAAGGGTTGGAGCGTGATAACCCTTATCAGGTGGGGCAGACCGGGTTGTTAGGCAACCCGGCTGCCGCCGCCGCGCTCGACGACGCCGACGTGCTCGTTCTCCTCGGCACCGACTTTCCGTATCGCGAGTGGTACCCGCAGGGAAAGACCGTGGTCCAACTGGACACCCGTGCCGAACACATCGGGCGGCGAGTGCACGTGGACCATGCGCTCATCGGCCACGCGGCCCCCACCCTCGATCTGCTCTTGCCGCGCCTGAGCGAGGTCGGCGATTCCGCCCACCTGGACAACGCCCGCAAGGCGTATGCGAAATGGTGCACCTCCCAACAGCACCTCACCGAACCGCCGAAGGCGGGAGTCTTACGCAAGTTGCGGGGTGCGCTCGACAATCCCGACGATCTGATCCGCCCGGAAGCGGTCGCGAAGGCACTCGACGCCCACGCGAGTGCCGATGCGATCTTCACCGTCGACACCGGCATGTGCACCGCCTGGGTCTCGCGTTTCGTGTCCTTCGATAACGAGCGGCGGCTTCTGGGCTCCTTCAACCTCGGCTCGATGGCCAACGCGATGCCGCAGGCTCTCGGCGCACAAATGCTCGAACCGGGCCGCGAAGTCATCGCCTGCTCCGGGGACGGTGGGTTGATGATGCTGCTCGGGGATCTGCGCACAGCCGTGACTTACCGGCTGCCGGTCAAGGTCGTCGTGTTCAACAACGGCAGTCTGGGCATGGTGAAACTGGAGCAGAACCAGGGCGGGCTGCCAATGTTCGGGACCGATCTCGATAATCCGGACTTCGCTGCGGTCGCCGCCGCGATGGGGCTGGATTCAGTTGTCATCGATGACCCCCGCGAGCTTCACGACCAGTTGCCCGAGGCGCTTGCCCGCAGCGGTCCGGTGCTCATCGACGTGCGGACCAACCCCGAAGAGGTATCGCTGCCGCCGAAGGTGAGCGCGGGAGACGTGTGGGGTTTCGCGATCGCGAAATCGAAGGAATTCATCAACAGCCGCTAGCGGGCCGCGGTCGAGCTGCGCACCACCAAGGTGGGTTCGGTCGGGGGGATATCGACCTCGAGGTCGCCCTCGATCCGGGAGATCACGCGCAGGGCCGCGGCGCGCCCCAGCGACTGGAACGGTTGGCGCACCGTGGTGAGGGCGGGGGCGGCGTAGGCGGCGAGTGAAATGTCATCGACGCTCACCACCGAAATGTCTTCCGGCACCTGCCGACCCGCCTCGTGGAACGCACGCAGTAGCCCGAATGCCATCTCATCGCTGCCGACGTACACGGCCGTGACATCGGGGATCGCGGCGATCGTGCGGCCGGCGCGGTAACCCGATTCGGGCGTCCAGTCCCCGGGGATCTCCGGGGGCGGATCGATGCCACGGGCGCGCAACACATCCTTCCAGCCCTCGCGGCGCTGCTTCGCTTCCTGCCAGGACTCCTCGCCCGTGACGTGCCATACCGTCTCGTGGCCGAGTTCCAGGAGGTGTTCCACCGCGAGGCGGGAGACCGTGTGCTGGTCGACGGCGAACGGTGCGTCCTCCCCGAAACCCGCGTGCTCGCTGCGGATCGTGGGCATCCGGGATATGCGCGTGCGCATCGTGGTGGATTCCAACGGGATCGGAACCCCGACGACGATCCCTTCAGCCCCTTGTTGCTCGAGCCGATCGAAGGCTTGCAGAACCGACTCGGCACTCGTGTGGTCGGCGACCGCTGCGGTCGTGACCGTGTAGCCGTGCTCGGCGGCGGCCTTCTCGACGCCCACGCTGAGGGCGGCGGAGGAGTAGCGGTTGGTGGAAACGACGACGAGCCCGAGGATCCTGCTGCGCCCCGACGCGAGGGAAGAGGCGGCGTGGTTCACCCGGTAATCGAGCTCCTCCACGGCAGCGAGCACCCGCTGCGCCGTTTCCGGACGGACGTTGGGCTGCCCGGAGATCACCCGGGAGACCGTTTGCGTCGAGACGCCAGCACGGCGGGCGACGTCGGCCTGATTCGCGCCGCGAGCCGGCGGCAAGTGTTTCGAACCCATGTGACTAATGGTAGCGGTCAACCCGCCTGCTTCTTAGGTGAACTCCCGTTCAGTCTGAGATAATGTGAGCGCAAACATTACTTTGGTTTGGAGTTCTCTTGATGTCGCACGCAGCTTCCGCGCCCTCACCCTGCCTCACTTGGGGTGGGGGCGAGCTATATAAGAACGGTCGTCCGCACCGGATGCTCTCCGGCTCGATGCAGTATTTTCGCGTTCATCCCGACCAGTGGGCGGATCGGCTCCAGCGCCTCGCCGCACTCGGGATGAATACCGTGGACACCTACGTCGCATGGAATTTCCACGAGCGCGCGGAGGGGGAAGTGGACTTCTCCGGGTGGCGTGACCTTGAGCGATACATCGAGCTCGCCGGTGAGGCAGGGCTCGACGTCTTCTTGCGGCCCGGGCCCTACATCTGCGCGGAGTGGTCGAATGGGGGCCTCCCATACTGGCTCACCGGACGCGCCCGAACGATCCGGACGATGGACCCGGATTTCATCGCTGCGATGGACAGGTGGTTCGACGAGCTGCTCCCGCGGGTCGCCCCGCTACAAGCGGCCCATGGCGGGCCGATCGTCGCTGTTCAAGTGGAGAATGAGTACGGATCCTTCGGCAGCGACGGTGAGTACCTCACCTACGTGCGCGAGGCGCTCACGTCGAGGGGGATCGTCGAACTCCTCACCACCGCGGACGGCACCACCGCGGACATGCACGCGAACGGATCGGTGGGTGGAGCCCTGCCGACCTTCACGTTCGGCTCCGGAGTCGAACGTGCCCGAAAGATCCACCGGCCCGAAACCCCCTTCGTCTGCAGCGAGATGTGGGGCGGATGGTTCGACCATTGGACCGAACCCCACCACGTCCGTTCCGCGGCAAGCATGATGGAAACGATCAACGATATCCTCGAGATCGGCGGGTCGTTCAGCCTCTACATGGCACACGGGGGAACGAACTTCGGGTTCTGGAACGGGGCGAACCACGACGAGGTCTTGCAGCCGACGATTACGAGCTACGACTACGACGCTCCCATCGGCGAGGACGGCACCATCAACGACAAGTACCTCGCGCTGCGTGAAGCCCTCGCCCCTTTCCACGACCGCGCACTCCCCGAGCTGCCGCCCCTCCCGCGGTTCCAGCCGGCCAACCGAGCGCCGCTCACCTTCGTCTCCGGGGTGCTGGAGGTGTTCGACAGCCTGCCGAGCACCCCGCCGAGCCCGGCCCCGCTCACCTTCGAAGAACTCGGCGCTGAAGACGGCTTCGTCGCCTACCACGCAGAGATTTCCTACGACGCTGGTTCCCAGTTGCACATCGACGGCCTGCACGATCGGGCCGCGGTGTTCCTCGACGGCGTACGCCACGCGACGCTCGTGCGGGACGGACAGACCTCGGTGGCGATGCCTGGCAGCGCCGAGCAGGCCCACCTGACGATCATCGTCGAAAGCCTCGGACGAGTGAATTACGGCCCGCTGACGGGGGAGCGGAAGGGGATCCTGGGAGGCGTGCGGATCGGCCGCCGCTACGTCCACGGCTGGCACCACCAGGTGCTCCCGCAAGAGCCACCGACAACCACCGCGAGCTCTGCCGGGCGCACGCATGTGGATGCCAAGGCAACGAGGGCCGGCCTCGCCGTCGCGACGATCGAGGTGGCCGAGCCCCTCGACGCGTGGCTCGCACTCCCGGGCTGCACGAAGGCTCTCGTGTGGCTCAACGGGTTCCTCCTCGGCCGCTACTGGTCGGTCGGGCCCCAAGAAACGCTCTACGCCCCGGCACCACTGTGGCGAGCGGGGGCGAACACCGTGAGGGTGTTGGACGTCGACGGTCTCGGCGAAGCGGTCGAGGTGCGCGAAGCACCGGAGTTCGGTCCGCCGGAGGAGTTCATCGGCTCCTAACGCACGCACGGGTGGGAGCGGCCACGTTTAGGCGGCCGCGCCCACCCGTTACGGGAGTCGCATCAGCCCTTCACCGCACCCGCGGCGAGGCCCGAGCGCCAGTAGCGTTGCAGCGTGAAGAACAGGACGATCAGCGGAAGTACACCCAGGAGCGCGCCGAGCATCACCGCGCCCTTCTCGGGTGAGAAGTAGCTCATCATTCCATATAGGCCCAGGGTGACGGGCTTGAGCTCCTGGCTGGAAAGCATCATCAGCGGCAGCAGGAAGTTGTTCCATGTCGCTACGAAGATGAACAGGAAGATCGTGACCATCGCCGGTCCGAGGAGGCGCAGCACCATCGTGAAGAAGATGCGGCCCTCGCTCGCCCCGTCGATCCGGGCGGCTTCAAGCAGTTCTGTGGGCACGGAGGAGTCGGCGTAGACCATCCCTAAGAACACTCCGAACGGCGAGGCGGCGGAGGGGATGATGATCGCCCAGATCGTGTTCGTGAGCCCGAGGGCGTGGAACTCGATATACAGGGGAACCGTCAAGAGCGCGACGGGCAGCAGCAGCCCGCCCATGATCATCCCGACGGCGATCTTCTTGCCCGGGAATGCGAACTTCGCGATCGCGTATCCTGCCATGACGGCCACGAGCGTGCCCACCGCGCCTGCCGTGACGGAGTACAGGACGGAGTTGGCCACCCATCGCCAGAACAGATCCTGGGTCCAGGCCATGAGGCTCGCGTAGTTCGCGCCGAGGTTCCAGTCGGCGAACCAGAAACCGAAGCTGTTATTAAGATCGGCGTTGCTTTTGGTCGAGGCGATGACGAGCCAGAATACGGGCGCGAGGAAATAGATGATGCCCACGCCCAGGGCGATGATGCCCATCGTGCGCCCGAGGGGGGAAGGAGCGGAGAGCGGGGAGACCCGCCCGTTGCCACCGCTCCGTTTCATTGACCGGGAGAGGGAGCTCGGTTTGACGGCAGTCATCAGTCCGCCTTTCGACGTTGCACGAGCGCGTACACCACTGCGAGCAACCCGGCGATGACCGCCATCAGCAGCGAGTAGGCGGATGCGGGCCCGGAGCCTGATGGGGAGATCTCGCCCATCATCGAGCTGTAGGTGAGCATCATCGGGGTGTAATCCCGGCCCATCCAGGGGTTCGCGCTCGCCATGATCGTGGGCTCGTTGAACAGTTGGATGGTGCCGATGATCGAGAGTAGGACGGCCAGCAGGGCGGCCCCACGGACGAGGGGGATCTTGATCTTCGTCGCCACCTGGATCCCGCTCGCGCCATCGATCCGGGCCGCCTCGTACAGGTCGTGTGGGATCGCCTGCAGCGCGGCGAGGAAGATGAGCATGTTGTAGCCCGTGTACGTCCAGGTCGTCATGTTCGCCATGGAGGCGAGCACCGTGGAGGGGGCCATGAGGTTGACGCTGTCCGGCAGGTAGGGCAGGAACGGGGAGACTTCCGGGGTGTACAGGTACAGCCACATCATCGCGGCGATGACTCCCGGGATCGCGTACGGGAGGAAGAAGGACAGCCGGAACAGCCCCGGGCGGCGAACGATGAAGGAGTCGAGCAGCAGAGCGAGTACCAAGGCCGAGAGGATCATCACCGGAATCTGGAACGCGGCGTACCCGACGACGCGTGCCATCCCCACCCAGAAGGCTTCGTTCTCGACTGCGCGGGCGAAGTTCTTCAGTCCTACGAAGGTTTCGGTGAGTTCCCCACCGCCATAGAGATCCCCGCCGGAGGAGACCGAGTCGAAGAAGGCGGATTTGATCGAAACGATGATCGGGATGAGGAAGACGACGAGGAACAACGCGGAGAAGGGCAGCATGAATAGCCAACCCGTGGTTGCTTCGTGCCGCTTACTGCGCGTTCGCTTCGCGAATCTCGCCGCCGGTAGTGGTGCCTGGTCCAATTCGGCCATGGTGGTGCTCCAAGGGTGGGTCAGCGCCGAATCGGCGCTGACCCACGGTCGTCATTCGTTACTCAGCGACTGGAAGGTTGAGATCCTTCATCGCACCAACGATCGTCTCCTGCGCCGTGGTGAAGACGTCGGCAACCGTGGCCGATCCCGAGGCGGCGTCCGCCGCGGTCTCGTTCATCTTCGTCAGGGTGGAGAAACCGGGGGCGAAGCCGAAGTCCGGGTTAAGGTTCTCGGTCGCTTCCGCGAGTTCTCCAAGGACGTCCTGGCCGCCGAACTGGCGTTCCATCTTCTCACTGGTGTTCGGGATGTCGGTCGTCGCCGCGACGACGAGGCCCTGCGATGCGAGGTCGTCGATCTGGGTGTTGAACCAGTTGTTGAACTCCATCGCCTCCGCGGGGTGCTCACAACTCTTCATCACCGCGACGCCGGAACCGCCGTCGGGCCCGGTCATCTCACCCGCCCCGAAATCGGGCAGTTGCGCAACCCGCCACTGCCCTTCGGCGTCGGACCCGTCGAGGGAATCGAGGAGGAAACCGGCCTCCCAGGCCGCGCCCACGTGGCCGATGAGTCTGCCATCGGTGAGGGCCTTATCGAACGCTTCACCCCACCGTTCGGTCGTGATCGTCTGCTCCTCATCGATGAGGTGTTGCCAGAACTCGGCCACGGCCTGCGAGCCCGGGCCTTCCGCGTCGACCTGCCATTCATCGCCTTCGGTGGTGAACCAGACGTCGCCTGCGGCAGCTGCCTGCCCGGAGAGCCAGTTGTGCGCCTCATCGGGGGTGAAGGCCGTGATGAATTTGTCTTCCTTCGCGGCGATCGCGGAGGACTCGGTGAGGTCGTCAAGGGTGGCGGGCACCTCGATCCCGAGCTCCTCGAATTCGGCCTCGTTGTAGAAGTACACGAGCGGGCCGGTGTCTTGGGGGATGCCGACGACGGCGTCACCCACGCGCATCCCGCTGAACGCTCCGGAGGAGAAGTTGTCCTCGTACTTCGCGGCTTCCTCACTCACGTCCTGGAGTAGACCCTTGGCGTAGACCTGGGGCACCTCCGCGTAACCGAGCTGCGCGAGGCAGGGAGCGTTGTCGGCTTTGGCGTCCGTCTCGAGCTTGAGGATCATGTCGCTTGCTTCGCCGTCGAACTTCGTGGCATTGACCTGGACGTCGGGGTTCTCCTCGTTCCAGCGTTCCACGATCTCGTTAACGGAGGTCATGCCCTCCCCGTCGGGCAGGCGGTGCATGTATTGCAAGGTGACCTCATCGGCATCATCACCGGAGCTGGAGCCGCACGCGGCAAGTCCGAAAACTGACAAGGCGCCCACGGTCAATACTGCTGCGGTGCGCGCACTACGTGAATTTGGCATTTTCTCTCTCTTCCGCGAGATAGCGTTCGATGCTCTGCACGACCGGTTCCTTTCCTGCGTGCACCTTCCATATTAACCGAAAAATGTTTGCGCTCACAAACACGTCAGGGCCGGAGAGCTATTACAAATGAACGAAGCTTGCCCAGTCGCTGGTACCGCAAACAGGGCGCGACCGCGGCCGACAGCGGTCGTCGCGGGAGAACGAGCGGTGAAACCCAGGAGCGCCGCAGCACCTCGGCTCGCCGCGCGGCAGTCATCGCGCGTTACCGCTGCCGCTGGGAACTTTCAACCCCTTCCTCGCCGCTGACCAGTACTACTAGCGTCATGAGACCCAGCCGCGGGCGAGAGGACCGCAGGTGGTTGCGAGGGAGGAATATGCGTCGTCAGCTGGTGAGTTTCGGACTCGTTTCCCTCCTCGCGCTCGCCGCGTGCACCGGCGGGTCCGGCACTCCCGTGCTCACTTGGTACACCAACCCTGACGACGGCGGTCAAGAAGCGATCGCGCAGGCGTGCACGGAGGAAGCCGACGGCGAATACCGGATCAACGTTTCCACCCTACCGCGGGAGGCCTCCTCGCAACGAGAACAGTTGGCCCGCCGGCTCGCCGCTGAAGATTCGTCGATCGACATCATGAGCCTGGACCCGCCGTTCATCCCAGAATTCGCCGAACCCGGGTTCCTCGCCGAGGTTCCCGAGGAGCTGCAGGACACGGACGGGATCGTGCAAGGCTCGGTCGAATCGGCGACGTGGAACGAGGAGCTGGTTGCCGTTCCGTTCTGGGCCAACCCGCAGTTGCTCTGGTACCGCACGTCCGTGGTCGAAGACCTCGATCTCGATATGGACAAGGTCACGTGGGAGGAGCTCATCGAGGCCGCCAAGGACAACGATCTGTTCATCGGGGTCCAGGGGGCGAAAGAGGAATCCCTCACCGTATGGATCAACGCCCTCATCGCTTCGGCCGGCGGTGAGATCGTTACCGCCGGTGCGGATAAGTCCGATGAGATCGAGCTCGGCCTCGATTCTGACGAGGGCCGCAAGGCGGCGGAGATCATTTCGGAGATCGGCAAGGAGGGCCTGGCGGGCGCGGGCCTGCCGACCGCGGATGAGAACGCATCGATGAACCTCTTCCAAGGGGACAAGGGGGCGTTCATGGTCAACTGGCCATTCGTGTGGAGCGCGATCGGGGCGGCGAATGAAGACCTCCTCGATGACATCGGGTGGGCGATGTATCCCCGGGTCGACGAGGACACCGAATCCGCCCCGCCCGTCGGTGGAATCAACCTCGGCGTGAGCGCATTTTCGAAAAACACCGATCTCGCTTATGAGGCGGTCAAGTGCATCGTGCAGCCCGAGCATCAAACCGAATACTTCCTCACCGACGGCAACCCGCCCTCGGCCAAGGAGGCCTATGACGACGATGAGGTCAAGGAGGAATTCCCGATGTCCGATCTCATCCGCGATTCCCTCGACGCCGCCGCACCCCGGCCACAGTCACCGTTCTACAACGAAATCTCGCTCGGCCTGCAGAACACGTGGCACCCGCCGGGCGCCGTCAACCCCGATATCACCCCGAAGGCGTCGAACGATTACATCACTCAAGTGCTCAGAGGGGAGAAGCTGTTATGAGTTCCCCCACCTCCGCCCGCTCCCGCTCCGAGGCTCGCCTCGGTTGGTGGCTCGCCGGGCCCGCGTTCGTGGTGATGCTCGCGGTCACCTTGTACCCGATCATCCAAGCGGTCATCGATTCGATGTTCAACTTCCGCCTCACCGCCCCCGATGAGAAGGAATTCATCGGTATCCACAACTACACGGTCGTGCTCGGGGATGTGAAGTTCTGGCAGTCGCTGGGCATTACCCTGCTCATCACGATCGTCACGGTCGCCGTCGAACTCGTGATCGGTTTCGTGCTCGCGATGGTCATGCACCGGGCGATCAAGAACCTGCGGGGGATCGTTCGCACGGCGATCCTCGTGCCCTATGGGATCATCACCGTGGTCTCGGCGTTCGCGTGGTTCTACGCCTTCGACATCAACTCCGCGGGCTACATCAATAACTGGTTCTCCTGGCTCCCAGGGATCACCGAAGATCTCAACTGGTTCGCGCACACGGGCACATCGCTGTTCGTCATCATCGCTTCCGAGATCTGGAAAACGACCCCATTCATCTCTCTGTTGCTCCTGTCTGGGCTCGCCCAGGTACCGGGGGAGTTGGAGGAGGCCGCGCGGGTCGACGGCGCGACGGGTGCCCAAGTACTCAAGCGCGTGACCTTGCCGAATATGAAGGCCGCGATCATGGTCGCCGTGCTCTTCCGCGCACTCGAGGCCTTCCGGATCTTCGACAACGTATTCATCATGACCGGCGGGGCGAACAACACCGAAGTGCTCTCCCTGCTCGCCTACAACACCTCCATCGGACGGCTCGAGATCGGCCTCGGCTCGGCGATCTCGGTACTGCTGTTCCTATGCGTGCTCGCGATCGCGTTCATCGCGATCAAGGGTTTCAAAGTCGATCTCGCCGGCCAAACGGGTGGTGATTAACGATGGGTGCCCTGAGCGGAAAGCAAAAGCTCGCGTGGGCGGCGATCACGCTGGTGGTTCTCCTGTGGTCACTATTTCCCGTCTACTCGATCCTCATGACCTCGTTCAAGACCCAGGACGGGCTCTTCTCCGGCACTCTCCTGCCACCGGAGTGGACGTGGGAGAACTACGAGACGATCCTCGCCGGCGACGCCCAGGAGATCTTCCTTCCCGCGCTGCGCAACTCCATCGGCATCTCCATCATCTCCACGGTCGTCGCCGTCCTCCTCTCGATGTTCTGCGCCTACGCGATCGCCCGGCTCGATTTCAAGGGCAAGAAGCTCATCCTCACCACCGCGCTGTCGGTCTCGGTGTTCCC
>CAMXUZ010000149.1 GCA_947251855.1 uncultured Ruaniaceae bacterium | reverse complement strand
AGGAGACGTTCACTCCCGCCCAGATCCAGGAGCGCTTCCACCTCGTGCGCGTCAACCCCCACGGAGGTGTGGACGACCTCGTGTTCGATATCCTCAGGAAGTAGACCTTGCATAAACGGGTAGTCATCCTCGGCGGCGTAGCCGGGATAGAGAAAGCCGATCGTCGTCACGTGGGGTCCTTTCGCAATCGTGCTCGAGAGCAGCTGGAGGAGAAATGAGTCGATACATCACCATTACGCTGGAGAAGCGGGGGGTGTCCTGCCGGGCGCGGCTCCTTGAGGAGGAAGCACCCCGGACCGCCGCCGCGGTCTGGGACGCACTTCCGCAGGTGAGCCAGGTCTACCACGGCAAATACGCGCGGAATGAGATCTATAACCTCGTCCCCGCCTTCGCCAGCGACCCGGGGCCGGAAAACACCACGGTCACCCCGATCCCCGGCGACGTCTGCTATTTCCGCTTCTCCGCCACCGAGCTCGGCAACCCCGGTTACGGGTATCGCGAAGGAGAAGGGGGCGACACGGGCACGGACATCGTTGATCTCGCCGTGTTCTACGGCCGTAACAATCTGCTCATCAACGGGGACGTCGGTTGGATCCCCGGGAACGTCTTTGCCGCGATCGAAGAGGGGTTGGCCGAGTTCGCCGCGGCCTGCCAGGACGTGTGGATGAACGGCGCCGCCGGGGAAACATTGCGGTTCGAACGAGCGTGAGGCATCAGGCAATCGTCTCGGCCTCGCCGATGATCACGTCGTGAGCAGAGGGGACGATGGGGATGGCACCCGTTTGATGAAGGAGTCGCTGCTCGGGCCCGACCGCGCTGCGCCCCAAGCGCCGTAGGGCCGCCCAGATCGTTGCCTGATTCGCGGTGATGACGGGCTTGCCGAGCTCGTGTTCCAGTGCCGCGATGACGTCGTACGTGGCCAGGTTCGTGCAACTGACGAGGATCGCCTGCGCGTCGGGATGATCGACTTCGCGGACGAGGTCCGCCGTCACGAGCTGGCTCACTCCCCAGATCTCGCGGTCAAAACCGAGGGCGCCGTGGTTGACGACCTCGACCTCGTACTCGCGGAGGAATCGGTCGAGGAAACGCGAGAGTTGGGCGACATACGGTGTCGCGACCGCGACCCGGTTGACACCGAGATGCGCGAGGGCTTCAACGAATGCGCCGGAGGTGGTGAGCGCGTGCTCCGCTCCCGCTGCGACCATGGCGTCGCGGATCTCGCGCTCTCCCCCGGTTCCACCGATGAAGCTTCCCGAGGCACACGCGTAGGCCACCGTGCGGGCGCGCCCGGCGGTCAAGCTGCGCGAGGCGCGGGCGAGCGCGTCGGCGTGGGAGATCTCTCGGATGAAATCGACGTCGACGGCCGCGTCGACGTACGGGGTGCGGGTGATGAGCAGATCGACGTCAGCGGGAACCCATCGCCACAGTTCTGAGTCCAGTTCCATATCGAACGGGACTACTACTCCGAAGGCTTCACGCTCCTTGGGCACAAAGAAGACATTCATCATCACACTTCTTTCGAAGACGAGGCCGATGTAGCTTGTATGGTAGGGGCCCCCATCATACCTGTAAACCCGCGCCATTCTGCGGGAATCGAAAGGTCAGGCTCACCCGGGTTTGGTCTCCTGCGACTCCTGCTCCCGGGCACCGGGCGCCGCGGGCACGAGCACTTCGATCCGTTCTCGGCGCAAGGCATGCACGAGGGCGAACAGCATCGTGAACACCATGACGAAGATCGGCAATCCGACGACCGTGATCACTTCTTGCAGCGCCTCGATCCCTGCTTCCCCGCCCAGAACGATGAGCACCGCGGCTACGGCGCCTTCTGCCACGCCCCAGAACACCCGCTGCCGGACGGGTCCGGGAGTTTCTTTCCCGGTGCAGAGCATGTCCACCACGAGGGAAGCAGAGTCGGAAGAGGTGGCGAAGAACAGCGCAACGATGACCACGGCGAGCCCCTGCACGAGCTGCGCGGCGGGGAAATGTTCGAGGAACTCGTAGATCGCGATCGGCACCTGCCCCTGGTTGACGACCATGTCCGAAATCGCGCCACCCATGCCGCCGATGCCATCGAGCTCCATCGCGCTCCAGCCGAAGATGACGAACCAGATGAGCGTGAAGGTGGCCGGCGCGAGGAGCACCCCGATGACGAATTCGCGGATCGTGCGCCCGCGGGAGATCCGGGCGAGGAACACTCCCATGAATGGGGACCAGGTGACGGTCCACGCCCAGTAGAACACCGTCCAGTCGATCTGCCAGCCCCAGCCCTCGGTGGTGAATTGGCTCATCGCGTCGTTCCAGAACGAGAGCGGAATGATGTTCTGCGCATAGATTCCCACGGACTCGATGAGTTGCCGCAGGAGGAAGATCGTGTCCCCGAAGAAGAGCACGAACAGCATGAGCCCGACCGCCATGCCGATGTTGAGATTGGAGAGGAACTTCACGCCCTTATCCAGGCCCCGCACGATCGACCAGGTGGCTACCGCGGTCAGGAGCGTGATGATGAGGACCTTCGGCCACACGCTATCGGGCACCCCGAACAGGTGGTTGAGGCCAGCGTTGATCTGGGAAGTGCCGAGCCCGAGCGAGACGGCGAGTCCGAACAGGGTTCCCAGGATCGCGAACACGTCGATGGTTTTACCGATGGGCCCGTAGATCTTCTCTTTCAGGAACGGATAGAACACCGAGGAGACCCGCATCGGCAGATCGTAACGGTAGATGAAGTAGCCGAACGCGAGGCCGGGGAGGGTGAAGATCGTCCACGTATGCAGACCGAGGTGATAGATGGAAAACCCCATCGCGTCTTCCGCCGCCTCGGCGCTGAAGGGTTGCACATCCGGCATGGGCGGCTGGGCGAAGTGAGAGATCGGCTCTGCCACGCCCCAGAACATCAGCACCGTGCCGATCCCCCCGGCGAACAGCATGGTGAACCACGAAACGTTGGAGTATCGGGGTTTGTCGCCGTCCTTCCCCAACCGGATCTTGCCGTATTTGCTCACCGCGGCCCAGATGAGGAACAGCAGCCACGCACTCACCCCGAGTACGAAGAACCAGCCCAGGTTGGTCACCACCCACAATCGGCTGGAAGTAAAGATCCTCGCGACGGGTTCTTGGAACACGAGCACGAGGATGAGGAACAGCACCATCAGGCCTGCGGACCAGAAAAATATCTGGGGGTTAGTTTTGAGTCCGAGCCGTTGAGCTAACTTCTCCATCACCGTCTCCATCGTCGGGTCCGAAAACGTCATCCATGTGACTTGCGCCATACCCTAACAGGCGTGGGGCGCCGCGGTGGCGGGAACGTGCCCGCGCGTTGCTCGTGGATTTCGGTTTCCCGCTTCGGATGACGACGCCCGCATAGCCACCGATCGCGGCCGCCAGCGCGAGGGCCCACCACGGGAATCCCGGTATCTGCGGGGACGACCCTGCCCGCTGCACATCTCCGATCGGCGTGGGAGAGACGCGCTCCCCGGTGACGAGGTACCGGTGGCTGTTGATGCCCAGCGGGGTACACGTGACCAGGGTCATGAGGTCCTCGCCCTGTTGCGGTAGCAGGCTCTGAGTCTCGTCCGGGAGGATCGTCGCCGTCCGGGTGGCGCGGTAGGTGAACACCTCACCGAAAGCTTCGACCGTGAAAGTGTCGCCCACGGTGAGCTTGTGCAGGTTGTTGAACAGTTCGGCTGAGGGCAGGCCGCGGTGAGCCGTGAGCACCGAATGTTGGGAGGTTCCCCCCACGGGCAAGGAGCTCCCCTCGAGATGGCCCACCCCCTTGGCGAGAACCTCATCGCTGGTGCCGTGATAGATCGGCAGCTCGACGCCGATAGCGGGAATTCGGATCCGCGCCATGACGCCGTCAGGGCTGGCCTTGAGGAGATCGTGGTAATCGAACCCGCCCACGGCCGCGCTCTGGCTGGTCGGCACGTTGCTCTCGGGGCTGAGCACCGACTGCCCGATGGCCAGGGCATCGTTGTATTCGCGAGCCCGCGCAAGTTCGTTCTGCAGGCGCGAGGGCGGCCCCTCATCGGTCCGAGCGCTGGTGTTCTCGATGATTCTGGATTGGTTGTACTGGGCGAACCAGCTCGCCGTCGACGGGTACAGGATGAGGAGCACTCCCAGGAACATCACCAGCCCGATGGCAGCGGTCCCCCAAGGCATCCGCCACTGCTGCGGGGTGCTCCAGCCGCTCCTTCCACTGCTGTGGCGCCGCGTCAATGTTGCCATGTCTCCATCCGTCTCGGCACGCCTGAGGGCGGGAACGTTGCTGCTCCCGCCCTCAGAGGGTCAGACCCTAGTGGTCAGCACGTGAACGGCGCACCGCCACGGCTGCGGCACCCGCGCCGATGAGCCCGATCCCGACGATGGTGAACAGGAGGGTCCCCTGCGCACCGGTGAGGGGAAGGGCGGGGACACCCTGCTTGGTGTTGGTCACCGTATCCGACGTGATCGACGTCTCGACGCTTTCACCTGCCTGCAGGCGGTATTCGGCGCCATCTCCATCGGCCAGGACGTAACCGGCCGGGGCCTTGGTTTCCTTGAGGATGACGTCACGGTAGGTGTCCGTATCGTTACCGACCCAGACGGTGATCGACGCGTTCCCAGCGGCATCCGTGGTGAGCGTACCGAGGAGCTCTTCGGATTCCTTATCGAGGACGTCGAACTCGGCACCCGCGAGCACATCGTCGCTTTCCCCGTCGATCTTGGTGATCGCGAGCGTTGCCCAGTTCGTCGTACCCGACGGATCGTACGGGTTGTTATCGATGACGATGTTGGCCGTGTTCTCGAGTGTTCCGGCCTGCGTGACCGTCGTTTCAACCCCGACGGTGAGTGTCCCGCCCTCGCTCAGCGTGGCAAGGCCCGGTGCGAGGAATTCGATCGTCGCGCCGTCGATCTCGTAGTCGATCCCCGCCTCGAGGGTCACGCCCTCGAACACAACCTCGCCCCAGCCATTGAATTCGAGCCCGTCAGAGACCACGTCCTCGATCGTGAAATCCTTGTAGCCCAGCGCGCTCGCCGGAACCGACGTGGAGATCGTCCACAGAACCTCATTGCCGTCCCCGGTCAGTTCCCATTCCTCCGGCTCATCCGCGGTCTTCGTGGGTTGCGGCGTGTCACCGAGATCGTTCTTGGGGTAGGCAACGACGTCGTAGTTCCAGCCATTCTCGCCGTCGGGTCGGGGGATGGTGACGATGAAGGGCGCGGCGGCCGTGGTGACGAGGTTGTCCCCGACATCCGTCTCCGTCACGAGGTAGGCACCAATGGGAAGGCTCGGGAACTCCGCTTTGCCATCGTCGTCCGTGACGTCGGTGAAGCACGTTGTTCCCGCCGCCACGTCCGCGGGGTCGAGCTCGTCCAGACCGTCCCAACTCGCCGGATCCTCCAGGTCGATTCCGTCGATCAGGCACGCTTCGAACGTGACGCCCACAACGGGCGTCTTCGTCGTCGGATCGTCCCCGCCAACGGGGGTCTTCTTGTAGAGCGTGAGCGATCCCGTCTCCGGCGCGCCGTCCTGACCCGGGCCGGGCTCCGCGCTGGC
>CAMXUZ010000148.1 GCA_947251855.1 uncultured Ruaniaceae bacterium | reverse complement strand
GTACCTCTACCACCCCGCGTGGCGCGAGGCGCAGGACGCGCTGAAATTTGAACGGGCACTCCACCTCGCAGAAACCCTCGCTCCGGCGCGCGCCTCGGTCACGCGCGATCTCGCGGAACCTGAGCCGACCCACAGGCGAGCGCTCGCCACGGCGTTCCGCCTCATCGACACCCTCGCGATCAGAATCGGCAGCGAGGCCTACCTCGACGCGCACGGGACGCGGGGTCTGTGCACCCTGCTCTGCCGTCACGCCCGGGTGGACGGCGACACGCTCACCCTGAACTTCCCCGCCAAGAGCGGCATCTCCTGGGAGGCCTCCACCCACGACGCCGCGGTTTCCCGGATTATTCGCGGAACCCTCGCACGCCGCGGCCCCCGGGCCCGCCTCTTGTGCTGGCACACCGCTTCGGAGCGACCCGGCCGGGGCCGCTGGCGGGTGCTCACCCCCGAGGAGGTGAACACCGATATTCACGAGCGCACCGGCGGCGACTTCACCGCCAAAGACTTCCGGACCCTGCACGGCAGCGCCGCCGCGGCCGAATACCTCGCCCATGAAGGCAGCCGAGCCAGCGAGACCGAACGAACCCAGGTGATCACCGCCGCCGTGAAGCACGTCGCGGAAGTCCTGGGCAACACGCCGGCCGTCACCCGCGAGAGCTACATCGACCCGCGCATCCTCGAGCGCTACCAGGCCGGGGAGGAGTTTCCGCGGACCTCACGCACCCCCGAATCCGCGCTCCTGCACCTACTACACTCATCCGGGTGAGAACTCCCCGCCAACTGCTCTCTCGCCCCGCCCCACCGAGGGGTGCCACCACGGCGGAGATCGAGACCGCACTCCGGGCGCGGCTCCTCACCCCGATGCAGGATTCCGGGCGGGCATGGGTGATCTGGCTCGTCACGGGACTCGTGACCGCCTTCGCCGCCGTGTGGCGGCTCGTGGAGCTTGGGCGGCCCTCACGGCTCGTGTTCGATGAGACCTACTACGTCAAGCAGGCCTATTCGCTACTGCGCCTCGGCTACGAAGGCACGTGGGCGGAGGATCCCAACCTCAACTTCGCCGCCGGGAGCTTCACTGATCTCTCCCTGCAAGCCGACTACGTCGTTCATCCGGGGGTCGGCAAGTGGATGATCGCTGCCGGAATGGCGTTCTTCGACCCGGCCGACCCGGTCGGCTGGCGCATCAGCGCTGCCCTCACCGGCATCCTCTCGGTAGCGCTCCTCGTTCTCATCGGGCGCATGCTATTCGGCCACATCATCTTCGGGGCCGCAGCCGGACTCCTCCTCGCCGTCGACGGCATCCACACCGTGATGTCCCGGATCGCGATCCTCGACATCTTCCTCTCCTTCTGGGCGCTCGCGGGTTTCGCCGCGCTCCTCCTCGACCGCAATTCCCACCGCGCCTGCCTCGCCCGCGCGGCCGCCGTCGAACTGCACGTCCACGGCAAATACCGGGACGGATGGGGAGTGCGCACGGGCTTCCGCTGGTGGCTGGCAGTTGCCGGCATCTGCCTGGGTCTCGCCGGGGGCGTGAAATGGTCGGGGATCTATTTCCTCGCAGTTTTCGGTCTCGTCGCGGTTGCGTGGAACATCACCGCGCGCCGCGCCGCCGGGATCCCCCTGTGGGTCGGAGCGGGAACGATCCGTGACGGGGTGCCCGCCTTCTTCACTCTCGTGCCGACCGCCCTGGTCACCTACCTCGCCACCTGGCTCCCCTGGTTCCTCAATCCGAACTCTTACATGCGCACCTGGGCCGCGGACCTCGCCCCGGACGAACAGGTGCGCTCGTGGTTACCTGACGGACTGAACTCGCTCTGGCAATACCACCTGAACATGTGGGATTTCCATACCACGCTCACCTCCGAGCACACGTACATGTCGAACCCCTTCGGCTGGCTCGTGCAGTTCCGGCCCACGTCGTTCGGATGGCAAACCGTGGAGGGCCCGGCAGCCGAGAAACTCTGCGGGAGCGATTCCTGCGCGGCGGCGATCCTCGCCGTCGGAAATCCTGTTCTTTGGTGGGGTGGGGCGATCGCCCTCCTCGCCCTCGGGTGGGGAATGGTCAAGCGGGATTGGCGAGCGTGGGCGATCTTCGCCGGGTATCTGGCCGGCTACGTTCCCTGGTTCGCCTATTCGAACCGCACCATTTTCACCTTCTACACGGTCGCGTTCGTACCGTTCGTCGCGCTTGCGCTCACCTACGCGATCGGTCGCGCTATCGGGCCCCCGGGGGCCCCGCTCGCCCGCCGGCAAGGCGGGGTCTGGGTCGGCGCGGCCGTGCTCATCGCCGCGTTGCTGTTCGGCGCGTATTTCTGGCCGATCTGGTCCAGCAAGTGGGTGCCCCACGGGTTCTGGCAGGCGCATATGTTCCTCTCCACGTGGATCTAAGCGGCGGGCGCCGTGCTGCGCGGGGCGGGGCACACACTCGATAAACTGTTTCTCGCGGCGCCCACTCGGCGCCGGGCATCCGTAGAAGAAGTGAGGGCATTGTGGTCGAGCGCCAGTTTCCGAAACCGACGGAGATTTTTGAACTGCTGAAGTTCAAGAAGCCCGAGTGGAACGGCAAGAAGCGCAGGCTCGATGGCGCCCTGACCATTCACGATCTGCGGCGGATCGCGAAACGACGCACGCCCGCCGCGGCCTTCGATTACACCGACGGCGCCGCCGAAGGTGAACTGTCGCTCGCCCGGGCACGCCGGGCGTTCCAAGACGTCACCTTCCACCCATCGATCCTCAACGACGTGTCGAAGGTGGATACCTCCACGACGATCCTCGGGGGCACCTCCGCGCTACCGTTCGGGATCGCACCGACGGGGTTCACCCGCCTCATGCAGACCGAAGGCGAGATCGCCGGGGCGGGTGCTGCGGGCGCGGCCGGAATCCCGTTCACGCTCTCGACGCTCGGCACCACCTCGATCGAAGGGGTGAGGGCAGCCAACCCGGCGGGGCGCAACTGGTTCCAGCTGTACGTAATGCGGGAGCGGGAGATTTCTTACGCGCTCACCCGCCGCGCCGCCGACGCCGGTTTCGACACCCTGTTCTTCACCGTCGACACCCCGGTCGCAGGTGCCCGGCTCCGCGACTCCCGCAACGGCTTCTCCATCCCGCCGCAGATCTCGTTGCGGACGATCGCGAACGCGATCCCCCGGCCCTGGTGGTGGTTCGACTTCCTCACCACGCCGAAACTCGAGTTCGCATCCTTGTCGAACACCGGTGGGACCGTCGGCGAACTTCTCGACGCCGCGATGGATCCGACGATCAACTTCGAGGATCTGAAGGAGATCCGCGAACTGTGGCCGGGAAGGATCGCCATCAAAGGCGTGCAGACCCTCGAGGATGCGAAGAAGCTCACCGACCTCGGTGTCGACGGCATCGTGCTCTCCAACCACGGCGGCCGCCAACTCGACCGGGCCCCCGTGCCGTTCCACCTCCTGCCCGAGGTTGCCCGCGAGGTGGGTAGCGACGTCGAGATCATCCTCGACACCGGAATCATGGACGGCGCGGACATCGTGGCCTCCCTCGCCCTGGGTGCCGATTTCACGCTCATCGGGCGGGCCTACCTGTACGGGCTCATGGCGGGTGGGCGCGAAGGCGTGGACCGCGCCATCGCGATCCTGCAGGACCAGATCGAGCGGACGATGAAGCTTCTGCAGGTGACGGACGTCGCGGAGCTCACGCCCGCGCACGTCACCCAGCTGCAGCGGCTCGTGCCGCGGGCCACCCGGGCCTGATCAGCTCGAGCAGGCCCCGCGTCGGTCCTGCGGTGGCTACTTGAACCCCGCCTCGTCCGGGTTCCCCCCGGTGCGTTCCCCGCGGTCGAGTTCGGCGATCGCGGCGAGATCGTCGTCGTCGAGGCTCACCTTGGTGGACTCGAAGTTCTCGGCGATCCGGGAGGGGGTGACGGACTTGGGGATGACCACGTTGCCGAGCGCTAGGTGCCAGGCGAGGGTCACCTGGGCCGGGGTCGCGCCGTGCTTCGTGGCGATCTCGCCGAGCACCGGATCCTCCAGGAGCCCCTTGCCCGAACCCAGCGGCGACCACGCTTCCGTGACGATGTCGAGTTTCTCATGCACGGCCCGCAGGTCGTTCTGCTGCAGGTACGGGTGCATCTCCACCTGGTTGAGTACCGGCGTCACGCCGGTGTCGGCGATGATGTTGTTCAGGTGCTCCTCGTGGTGGTTCGACACCCCGATCGCGCGCACCCGGCCCTCTTCGTGGAGCCTGACGAGCGCCTTCCAGGTGTCCCGGTAGAGGCCGAGGCCGGGCGCGGCCCAGTGGATGAGGTAGAGATCCACGGTGTCGATCCCGAGCTTGTCCAGCGAGGTCGCGTAGGCGGTGAACGCCGAGTCGTAGCCTTGGTCGGCGTTCCACAATTTGGTGGTGATGTACACGTCGTCGCGGGCGAGGCCGGAGGCTCTCAGGGCGCGCCCCACGCCTTCCTCGTTGCCGTACGCGGCTGCGGTGTCGATGTGGCGATAGCCCACCCGAAGCGCCTCTTCCACGGCGACCTGCGCCTCGTCGTCGGGCACCTGCCACACGCCGAAGCCCAGCTGCGGAATGGTGCTGCCATCGTTCAGTGTCACGGTTCCTGCTGCGTTGTTAGTCACGCGATCAAGTCTAACGGCTCGCTTCCTCGCTCACGAAAGGAATCACTCGTCAGCGCCGACCGGCAGATACGGCATAGTTGTGAGGGTGCCACGATCGATTACTGCCGTTCTTCCTGGCCTGGGCCTTGCGCTGGCCATCGGCGCCGTTGCTACCGCTATCGGTTCCGCGTTGCCCCTCCTCGGCGGGCCCGTGGCCGGGGTGCTCCTCGGTCTCCTCACGACCGTTCTGTTCCATCCGTTGCAACGTTCCGACCGGTTCGGCACTGGGGTGAAGTTCGCGGGTTCGCGGCTACTCCAAACGGCCGTGGTCCTGCTCGGCGCGCAGGTCTCCCTCACCCAGGTCCTCGCTGTGGGATGGAGTTCCCTACCGGTGATGCTCGGCACCCTCGCCGCCTGCCTTCTCGCCGCTTGGGGCCTCGGGCGGGCGATGCGGATCGATTCCGATCTCACCGCGCTCATCGGGGTGGGCACCGCGATCTGTGGGGCCTCGGCGATCGCCGCGATCACTCCCGTGCTCAAACCTGCGGCGACGAAGGTCGCATACGCATTATCCACAGTATTCGTGTTCAACATCGCCGCGGTACTGTTCTTCCCCTGGCTCGGACACGCGATCGGCATGGACGAGACCACGTTCGGTGTCTTCGCCGGCACCGCCGTCAACGACACCTCCTCCGTCGTCGCTGCCGCCGCCGTCTACGGGCCCGTTGCCACCGACACTGCCGTGGTCGTCAAACTCGCGCGCACGCTCATGATCATCCCCGTCGCGGTCGGGTTGGCTCTCCTCGCGTCGCAGGCAGGTTCATCCAGGGCGGCGGGTTCCACCCGACCGCCGCTCGGGAAGCTCGTTCCGTGGTTCCTCGTCGGGTTCATCCTCCTCGCGGCCCTCCACCCGCTTCTTCCCGACGGCGCAACGGACGCGGGCGCTACCCTCGCCGTCTTCCTGATCACTGTCGCGTTGAGCGCGATCGGCCTCTCGGTCGATCTCGCCGGGATCGCCCGCACGGGAATCCGCCCGCTCGTTCTCGGCGCATGCCTGTGGCTCGTCGTCTCCGGCACGAGCCTGCTCATTCAAGGAGCAACGACGGGGCTCGCTGTGGGATGATTTCGATAGGGTGATTGGCATGTCAGTCGAACACCTCACGCCGAGCGCTCAGAACTACGTCAAGATCATTTGGGGTGTTCAGGAATGGTCGAACGACCCCGTGACACCCAGCCTCATCGCGGCGCGGGCGGGCGTGGCGATGTCGTCAGTTTCGGACGCGGTGCGCAAACTCGCCGAACAAGGGCTCGTCACGCATACGCCCTACGGAGCCGTCGCGCTCACCGACGAGGGGCGGCTCGCCGCCGTCGCGATGGTTCGCCGGCACCGGTTGCTGGAAACCTTCCTCGTGCAGGTCCTCGGCTACACGTGGGACGAGGTTCATGACGAGGCCGAGGTGCTCGAGCACGCCGTCACCGATCGCCTCGTCGACCGAATGGATGCCTTCCTCGAGTTCCCCACCCGCGACCCCCATGGTGATCCGATCCCCTCCAAGGCCGGGCACCTGCCCACGCCGGACGCCGCCCAGCTCAGCACTGTCGAACCCCACGGCGAGGCGACTGTCGAGCGGATCTCCGACGACGATCCCTCCTTATTACAATTCTTCGCCGACGCCCGCATCGGCGTAGGCACCCGCCTCGCGCTCAGCCCCGGTGCCCCGTTCTCCGAAACGATATGCGTGAGCATCGCCGGCGGCGAGCCGATCCAACTCGGCCGGGTTGCAACAGAAGCGGTGTGGGTGAGCACGCCCTAGGCTAGCTGACCGTGAACGGGGCGCTCACGCTTCCCACGTGCACCCGACCAGCGCTTCCGCTCTCGAGTCCGTCGCCGTCGATCATTACGTCAAACACAGGCCCGGCGTGAAGGGCGCCGCGCTCCTGGACCACCTCGGTCTTCGGGGTGAGGCTCCGCCCGTCGATCTCCACCGTCACCTCTGGAGTGATTCCACCAGGCGCCGCTACGCGAGCGACCCTGAGGGTTCCGTTATCGCGGGCAGCGTTCAATCCGGCGACAACGGGCTGCCACGCCGCCTTCTCGCCGTCGTAAAAGTTTCCACCGCCCAGCAGCAGGCGCGGGGCAAGGGCGGCGAGACGCGTGGTGAAGCCTTCGAGGCCGCGGGTGCGCGGGGCCGACCAGCCGAGTTCAGCGGCGGCGAAGAGCCGGGGGAAGGCCATGAGGAGAATCTGCGAAACGCCGCGCAGGGTTTCGGACCACAGGGGTGCCTCCACCCCTGCGATCTGGTCGTGCCTCAGCTCCGGAACGAGTTGCGTGGGTTCCCATCCGTAGTAGCGGGGGAAATCGCAGTCGCCCGTGCACGCCCAGTCGAGTCCGATCGGGAATTCGGGGTGGTACTTCTGATCGAGGTAGGTGCTGTCGCCGCGAGATAGCAGGATCTTCGCGCCTTCCTCGGCCGCCCGGATCGTCTGGGTGCTCTCACCCTGCCAGAACTGGACGATCATGTCGGCTCCCGCCTTGACCTCGGAGATCTCGTTCCACCCAACGGGCTTCTTCCCCACCTCACGCACGATCTCGACGATCCGGCCGACACATTCGATGTACACCTCGTGACCGTGGCGTTCAGTCATCCTGAGTGGCTCATCGCCGCCGATGTGGAGGTAGTCCCCGGGCGTGATCCGCGCGAGTTGCCTGAGCACGTGACGGGCGAAGGCGTAGGTGTGTGCGCTGTGCGGATCGAGATAGGAGTGGCCGACTTCGCCGCTACCGTCGGGAGGACTCACCGGCTGCTGCGGTGTGCCTTCGTGGCAGGAGCCTGCCGTGTTGAGCTCGGGGATCGCGGCGAGGGCACCGATGGTGTGACCGGGAAGGTCGATCTCGGGAATGACGACGATGTGGCGCTGGGCGGCATAATCGACGATCCGCTGGTAGTCGGCTTGCGTGTAGAAGCCCGTACGCCCGGGCTCCCCGTTGTGCCCCCACTCAGTCATCGCCGTCGCACCAGAAACTGCCGTGAGCTGTGTGTAGTCGATCGTGTCGCCGTCGACACGGCCCTCGTTGGTGATCTCGATCCGCCATCCCTGATCGTCACTGAGGTGCAGGTGGAGGCGGGAGATCTTCACGAGGGTGGCGAAGTCGATGATGCGCTCCATCTCCTCGACGGTGAGGAAGGAACGCGCGACGTCGATCATGAGTCCGCGGTGCTCGAACTCCGGCCAGTCCACGATAGTGACCGCTGGCACGTGCCAATCTGCGCAGACCTGCTCCGCTTCGATGGCCGCGGGCAACAGTTGTCGCAGCGTTTGGGTCGCATTGAAAACTCCGTGAGCGCTCGCGCCGACGATCGTCACCGACGCGCCACTCGCTTCGAGTCGGTAGGCTTCCCCATTTCCGCTACCTTCTGCGTAGTCGGCCTCGGGGTCGACGCGGAAGACGATCGCCTCGTCAGCGGTGCCACCGCCCGCATCGCCCGCCGTGAGGGGCTGCACCTTCAGATCGAATCCCGCCGCACGCCGAAGTTGCGTCGTGAACAGTTCCACGGCTGCACGCGAGACAGGGTCTGCGAAGATTCTCGTTCTCTCGTTTATAACGAAGGCACCTCCGCCTCGGTTTTCGAGGCGATTCGGGACGGGGACCAGTGGGATCGACATTGACACTCCGGCATGGATAACTGTTATGTAAGGGTACCTAAATAACTCGGTCACCTGCCTGTCTCGAGCGCGAGTTACGCAAGGACGCATGACGTTGGGGGTCCTGCGAACACGTACACGAGAATGCAGACGGGCTGGTGTACTAGCAACATGCCCGCCCGTAGAAATTCGCCATCGTGGTCCCCGCTTCGAATACTGGGGCCCGTGCTCATCGTGCTCGGAGCTCTCACAGCTCCGTTGGCGGTAGCTCTCACCAGCGCGCACGGCGTGCTCGCCGAGGAGGATCGCTTCCTCGCCACGTTCGCGCCGTTGGCCGCCGACCCCGAGGTTCAGAAAGACGTCGAGGAGCGCGTCGTGGAAGATCTCGACATTCCCCGAATCGTGGAGGAGATACTGCCGGCGCACATCCCCGATTGGTTGTCCGGCTCTGCCGAGCTGCTCAATTTCTTAGGAATTCCGTCCTCGCTGATCGATCCCGACGAAATCGAGGAGGACTCCCGCGCATCCATCGAGGGACTCGAGTCCCTCGCGGCCGATGCGATCGACCGCGCGCTCCGCGCGGGACTGAAGAACGCCCTCGCCTCAGACGAAGCTGCGACCGTATGGCGCGAAGCCCTGCGGGAGTCCCATCCCCAAATCCTGGCGCGCCTGCACGCTTCTGAAACGCTTCCGGACGGTTCTCCGGCACCACTCCTCGTTGATGTCCAGCCGATCGTCAGCGCCGCGCAGGAGGCTCTCGCAGATGAGGGTGCCGCATTCGCGGAGTATATTCCTGCCCTCCCTGAGGACGAATTCCAGGTCGTCATCCTACCCTCCGAACAGATGCAGTCGTTCGGGGCTACGGCAGCCTTCATCTTCAGATTTGGAGAATCGGCACCGTGGATCTCAGCGGGCCTTATCGCCGCGGGCGTCCTCCTTGCCCGGCGGCGGAGCACGTGGATGCTCATCGGTGCCGCTTTCGGCGCCGCTGCTGCCCTCGGTGCGCGGGTATCCATTACCTCCGGCCTCGCCCGCGACGCGATCACGTCCGCCGCTTCCGCCGATCCGATCGGAAGCGCCACCCTAGGCCTCTTCGTTGACGCATCCCTCCCCCCGACGCTACCCGCGCTGCTATGGATCATCGGCGGCTGGGCTGCTCTTGCTGCCCTAGCGGTGATAGTTAAGCTGCTTCGCCGCCGTGGTGCTGCTCCGGCAAATGCGCCGAAAACCTTTGAAGATCCGCCTGCGCGCCCGTAGCCTCGCCCGATCCTCGCAGACGCCAGGCGAGATCATCGATCAACACACTCTCGAGCGTCTCGTTATCGGCCTGCTCCGCCTGCCCTGCTGGCTCCGGCGGCGCCACCAGTGAGCCTTGCGGATCCAGTGCGCTAGGGAATTGTTCCGTTGCCGCCTTCGACGTGATCGGGATCTTTGCGTCGGGCGACAACTGCAACTCAACAGCGCCGTTTTCCGGTTCCGCGCGGCGCTCCCCCTCCTCCCGCGAATTCGATGTAGGCGAGTAGTCAGCGTGATGGACCGGTCGAGTGTCGGCGGCGTTGCGGAGCAGACGTTCGATCGTGTTCTCCGCGAGTCGCAGGCGCTCGTCATGACTGAGGGGCGCTCCCGGATGTGCTGGCGCACCAGCACGGCCGCCCTCAGCGGCCTCGAACGTGCCCTGCCTAGTTTTTATGAATCGGAGGCCTCGTGGCGCCTTCCAAAAGTATTCATCCTCGCCGAGGTGAACGTAGGTCCAGCGGGCATGCTCACCCACGGGGGCTGCCTCCTCGCCGGTCGGCAGATTATCCGAGTGCGTTTTAAGGCGATGGTGGCTGCGGCACAACGGGGCGAGGTTGCACGTGCAGGTCGCCCCTCCTTCGCCGTCGGGCTTCCATGGCTCCGCATGGTCGACATCGCAGCGCCACGCGGGTCGGTTGCAGAAAGGAAATATGCAACTCTCACTCCGCAGGCGGACCTGGTCGCTGATCCGATCGGTGGGGGTATAGGAATCTGTGCCCGGGTCCTCCTCGAGATTGAGAACTGAACGGATCGACAGCGTCGGCATGAACTCTCCCGCCGTTGTCGAGCGGGTAAACCATCCCCGAACGGTCTCCTGCCCACAAATCACCGCCCCAGCGATCCCGTTACCTTCGACCCGTGCACTGCCGTCCATAGGGGCACCGGCTCCCGTGCCAGTGGGCACAGTGGTGCCTGTGGAGCAGGTTGGGCATGATCCCGGCGTGGGTGAAGGGACGTGGATGAAGAGCTTCACTTTCGGCGGAGCGGCTCCCTTGCCGTTCCAGAAGGGTCGCTCTGCCCCTTCGGGCGGCGACCCCAACGCCCCGGAGGCCACCCAGGAGCCCCTCGGTGGGTCGTCATCCCGCGCATAGATCTCGTGAGCCCGACAGGTGCAGGTGCACGTGTGTGGACCTTCGGTCGCGCCTAACGAGAAGAGCGCGCCGTGGCCGCTCGCGCTTCTCGCCAAGTCTCCGAGAGCCCAGGAGCGGCGCACGTTGAGCGGGGCAGCTGAGCCCAAGTCTTTCAGCGCCTGCGCTCCCGCCGCGAGCGCTGCATCGAGAGCAAGCGCATCAGGGAGATCCAACTCTCCGAATAACGGCACCACTCCGTGCTGCTGGCGATGAACATCCACCTCGACGCAGCGCTCCGCCATCGCCCGCTCCTCCACGGCAGACTCCTCTGCCTCTTCAAAGCGCCGGCGAGCCTCAGCAACGATCCGCTCACGCGACGTCTTTGTCACGCGCGCCGTTACATCTGACATCTGCGCATCAATGAACTCGATCGCCTCAGGCGGCAGGTCCCAACAGTCACTCGCGAGCGCCCGCGCTCTCCAGACATCCAAGCCTCCCTCAAGGACTCTCGACCACACGCGCGGCAGCAGGTGCACGAGCATCAGCGATTCTCGAAGAAGTTTACGAGCCGAATACTCCGTCAGTCCCGCCGCGATCGCGAATTCAGGAAGCTGGAAATCGTCGAAGTGAAGGCATCCCATCGCGGCAAGCAGATCCCAGCCCCGCTGCCCATCGTCGAAACGCGAAAACGCCCGGTAAGCGCGCGCGGCACCACGCGCCGACCCGCCGTCAGCCCCGGAATCACTCCTCGACATCGCCGCAACATCCATCTGCGCCGACGCTTCGCCCGGATGGTGCTTAACCCATTCGACGGCGAGAACGACCATCCCCTGCTCCAGAAGCCGAAGCTGATCCCGCGCACCCTCCAACCCCTCCAGCACCTGCGACGGTGCCGTGATCGCTGGGGTCTTATCGGTGTATGCCATACCCAATTATAGCACGTCCGTTCGAGCGCGCAAGGGGGCTGGGGAAAAGTCGAACAGAATTTCGCTCGCTCCGGTGAGCCAGCTTCGGGAGCGAACGTGCCCGGTATGCACGCGACCGGTACGCACGCGCCGGGTGCGCACGCTCCCGGTACGAAGGTGCCAGCGACGAATGCCTCAGCGGCAACCGTGCTCAGAGGAATCCGCCAAGGATGGCTGGCGCCGATCTCTACAAAGTTCTTCATCCCTCCTGCCCGCCAGCTATCCTGGTTCGGTGGCCCAACCGGATTTTCGGCAGGGATATCTGTTCCTTGCGATCGCTATCGTCACGGAAGTCACCGGCTCCGTCTCATTACGGGGCGCGCTGGACTACCCGTGGCTTTACGCCGTGGTCGTGGTCGCCTTCACGGCGGCGTTCGGGCTGCTCTCATTCGTACTGCGCGCCGGGATCGGAATCGGCGTCGCATACGGAATCTGGGGAGCGAGCGGCGTCGCCCTCACGGCGGTTGCCTCCATGGTGATTTTCAACGAACCAGTCACTCCCGTGATGTGGGCCGGCATCGGCCTCATCATCGCCGGAGTGGTTTGCATCGAACTAGGCTCCGGCGTCGCGAAACGGAGAGCGTCGGCCGCGCTGAGCTACGGACATCTTGCGGCCGAGTATGGCACGCCTCCCGACGAGGACGGGAAATCTCCCAATGTCAATGGCCCGAACGATCCCGAAGAGGGTGAACGAACGTGATCGCGTGGGTCTACCTGAGTATCGCCATCGCCTGCGAGGTCGTCGCCGCGCTCTCGCTACGCATGGCCGTCAGTTCGCGAACCGCGTGGTACGGACTCGTCGCCACTGGATACGTCGTCGCCTTCGTGCTGCTGAGCCTCTCCCTCTCCGCGGGGATGCCGCTTTCTGTCGCCTACGGCGTCTGGACGGCAGCCGGGGTCGCGTTGACGGCGATCCTCGGCAAGTACCTTTTCAAGGAGCCGTTCACATGGGTGATGGCCCTCGGCGTCGCGCTCATCATGGGTGGGGTTCTGCTTGTGGAGATGGGTCGCCTTTGAACAGGTACTCCACGCTCGCCCACAGCGGCCACCCCAAGAACCACGCCGCCGTCACCACCCCTACCCGGGCGAGCCAGGCGAAGAGCTCCTCGGTGCGGGCGGGATCATTCACGATGAGGATGATCGCGCCGAGGACTCCCACGGAGATTCCGGCGCAGATGAGCATCTTTCCCCACTCTCGCCATTCATGCCTGACCCGCTGCCGCCCGTGCTTGGGAATCGCTGCCGGTCGCGGCCCCGACGCGAACCGGTGCGCGAACCACGCATCGACCCGGGCGATGATGGAGCGCCCGAACGCGATCGTGAAGCCTAAATAGACGGCTCCGAGCCCGTGGCTGAAGGTCGCTGTGGCGTCGTTGATGAGCATGTCCCACGTCAGCAGGGTCAAGAGCACCATATCGAGAACGGGCATCCCAAGCAGCAGCACCGTCGACAACCGGGTCATGCGCAGCAGGTAGCGGGCGACGAGCCCGGCACCGAGGAATACCCAGAATCCGATCTCGCTGATGAGGATTCCAACTAGGACGATGTTCATACCGTCATTGTTCGTCGCGGGTATGGACGGCGCATCCTCCCCTCGGCCACTTGGCTCTCCTTCGATCGAATGAGGTGGCGGCCCGCCGCGCCGCGATAGATTGGTGCGTGGAGGAACGGAATGGTGTCTGCCAAACGCGATCTCGCGGTTGCGGCGATCTGGCTCGCGATCGGTCTCACTGCGATTGCGCTCGGGATCCACCCGCTGTGGTCCGCCGCCGCCGCGTTCCCGCCGAGCACTACGGCCGCCGTCCTCACCCTCCTCGGCCTCGTCGTGCTCGCCGTGTTCCGCTCGCGCGTGCCCACACTCACGCTCGCCCTCGCTGTACCGGTCGTCGTCGTCGATGTTCTTCACGGCGGTACCGTGGGCGTCGTCGTCGCACTCACCGACCTCATCTACGCGGCCGTGAAGTACAGCTCGGATGAGCGCCTGCGGTTGACCCTCAAGATCACGATCCTCCTCACCGCCGCGTGCCTGCTCGCGTTGATCATCGCCCGACCCAAGGCCGGTATTTATCAACTCACCGCGCAATGGGCGCTGATCATCGCGATATCCGCGATCTGGGGGTGGAACGTACGCAGCGAACGCACTCGAACCAGTGCCGACCTCCTCGCCCGGCACTACCAGCAGCAGGTGGACCTGCAGGAACGGATCGCCCACGACCTGCACGATCTCGTCGCCAATCACATCGCCGTGGCGGGCCTGCACATCGAAGCGGCGAAGCTCTTGTACGCCTCGCCCGAGAGCGACTCCGCGAAGATCGTTGAAACGCTGGGGAAGGCGAAAGCCGGCACGGACCACGCGCATACGGAACTGCGCAATCTCATCGACGTGCTCAGCGCCGCCCCCGGCGGGGGCGGGGAGACGGACTCGGCGATGCTCACGCTCGACCACCTCCTGCCCGCCGGGCGGGAACTGGAGTGGGTCCCAGATCGACCAACGCTCGAGGAGCGGCTCGCCTCGTTCGGCTCACTGAAGTCCGGCGTCCTCGCCCGTGTGCTCACGGAAGCGATCGCCAACGCGGTCAAGCACGGCAGCGGAGACATCGCCGTCGAGATCGACGAAAAACAGCTGACCGTCTCGAATGCGATTTCGGACTCACCACCCTCCGGTGGGGAGATCGGGGGCGGAGCCGGGCTGGCGGGGGCACGGAAGTTGCTCGAAAGCATCGGCGGGGAGCTCCTCGCGGGCGCGGGGCCGGGCGAAGAACCCAGCGGCGAGCCCAGCAGCACAGCGACGTGGCGCGCCGCGATCATCCTCCCGGAAAGGAGTCAGCGTGAGTGAAGGAGTGCGCGTCATCATTGCTGACGATCACGAACCCGTGCGGAGCGGAGTCGCGGCAATCTTGAGTACAGACCCCGGGATCGAGGTGGTTGGGCAGGCCGCGGACGGCTTCGAAGCGCCCACCCTGTGCGTGGAGCATTCCCCCGACGTCGCGCTGGTTGATCTCCGGATGCCGGGCAAGGACGGGATTTGGGCCACCGAACGCATCACCGCCGAAACCCGAGCCCGCGTCCTGGTACTCACCACCTTCGACTCCGACGATCTCATCTCCTCTGCCCTCGCCGCCGGCGCACACGGATTCTTATTGAAGACGACGTCAGGCACCGAACTCGTGCTCGCGGTCCGCCACGTCGCGGCGAACCGGCACGTGCTCGACCCGGCGATCACCGCGGGCGTCATCGACCGGTACACGAGCGCTTCGCCGGCCGCTCCTTCGCCGTCGGCGGAGCCGCCGCACCCACTTCCGGAGTTGACGGAGCGGGAACGGCAGGTGTGGGAGCGGCTCGCGCTCGGAGAGAGTAATAAGCAGATCGCGAGCGCGCTCGGGATCGGTATCACGACCGTGAAGACCCACGTCGGCTCGCTGTACACGAAGACCGGGGCGACCTCTCGCGTCGAACTCGCCCAGAAAAGGCCCGCCCAGTAAAGGCCAACCCAGTAAAGGCCCGCCCAGGAAAAGTGCGCCCGCGCCGCTATTGCGCGATATCCGCAAGCGGTGACCAGTAGGCTCAAGGTTGCATGGAGCCCTTCGCGCTGACGCTGCTTCTCGTCGCCGCGATCTCGCATGCGGTCTGGAACGCCATCGCAAAATCGGCGACGGGCAACCCGTACGTGTTCGTGTGGGCGTACCTCGTCCTCGCTTCGGCGCTCCTCCTGCCGATCACGGCAGTGTTTCTCTATCAGAATGGCTGGCCGGAGAGCGCGGGGATGGCCCTTGCGCCAGTAATTTCGGGCGTGCTGCACGTCGTGTACCTCCTCACACTGCAGACGGCGTACACGAAAGGGGACCTCGGGGTCGTCTATCCGACCGCGCGTGGAGTGGGGCCCCTGCTGACGATGGTCGTCGCTCTTGGGGTCATCGGGGAGCGGCCACGACCCACCGCGCTTGCGGGAGCGATCATCGTGCTCGCGGGGATCCTCCTCGTTGCGACGGGCTCGAGCCGCCGGGTGCACTGGTTCAACCCGGGCCTGCTCTACGGTGTAGCAACGGGAGTGACGATCGCCTCCTACACGCTGTGGGACAACCGCGCCGTCACCGTGTGGAGCTTCGAGCCACTTCCGTATTTCACGCTCGCGCTCACGACTCAGGCCCTCCTGCTCACTCCATTCGCGCTGCGGACGCGGGAGACCTGGCAGCGCGCGAAGGTCTTGCGCGCCAACTCCTCGCGGATAATCGCCGTCGCGCTGTTGTGGCCACTCGGCTATATCCTCGTGCTCACCGCACAGAAGACGGCGCCTATCTCCATCGTCGCGCCCGTGCGAGAAATCTCCATCATCTTCGGCGCCCTCATCGGTTGGTTGATC
>CAMXUZ010000147.1 GCA_947251855.1 uncultured Ruaniaceae bacterium | reverse complement strand
CGCGAGGAACGGGACGTACGTCGGGGGTTTCGTGCTCTCCGATGAGCTCAAGGCGCACGCGAAGGAGGCGGTCCGCGCGCTCAAGTCCGCCGGTCTGCGCACGCTGCTCCTCACCGGCGATAGCGCAGCGGCCGGGGCCCGAGTGCAGGCCGACCTCGGCATCGATGCGGTGCGGGCCGAGGTGCTCCCGGCGGAGAAGGCGAACGTCATCGCCGACCTGCAACAGCAAGGCAGCCGCGTGGCGATGGTCGGCGATGGGATCAACGATTCCGTCGCGCTCGCGACCGCGAACCTCGGACTTGCCGTCGTCGAGGGAACTGACGTCGCGTTGAAGGCCGCCGATATCATCCTCGTGCGCGATGACCTGTTCGCGATTCCCGACGCGATCGCGCTTTCGCGTGCGACGCTGCGAACGATCAAGACCAACCTCGGCTGGGCGTTCGGGTACAACCTCGCCGCGATCCCCCTCGCCGCGATCGGGCTGCTCAACCCGCTCATCGCCGCCGCGGCGATGTCGCTGTCCTCGGTGCTCGTCGTCTCCAACAGTCTGCGCCTGCAGCGGTTCGGTTCGCTCGCTCCTCGGTAGGGGGACCGCCCGGTCGGAGTGCGAGAAGTAGAATGTCGGGGCACCGGCTCTGCGGTGCCCCGACTTCTTTTGGTCGGGGTGGCGGGATTTGAACCCACGACCTCTTCGTCCCGAACGAAGCGCGCTACCAAGCTGCGCCACACCCCGTGGCCAAGGGCCACTTTAGCTTACGGCGGGTTGAATAGTGAAATCGCTCGATGTGGCAACGGGTGGGGAGAACGGTTACGAACGCCCCGGGCGGCTATTTCGCCGTGAGCGTCAGCAGCGATGCCTCGGGTCGGCAGGCGAACCTGATGGGCGTAAACGGCGAGGTTCCAAGGCCCGCGCTCACGTGGAGCCACATCTGTTCATCCGACTGGGAGGACTCGGGCTTCCCGGGCCAGCGGTGCAACCCCTTGGCCATTCGGCGATCAATATCACAGTTCGTCACGAGCGCTCCGAACCAGGGCAGGCAGATCTGGCCCCCGTGGGTGTGGCCGGCGAGGGCGAGATCCACGCCGTCGAGCCGCATGCGTTGCAGCACGCGCTGGTAGGGCGCATGCGTGACCCCGAGGTGCACGTCTGCGCGCCGGGAGGGGCCCTGCGGTTCGGGATAGTGGGCAGCGTCGATGTGGGCATCGCCGGTGCCGACGAGGTCGATCGTGGAGTCCTGGGCGCGTAGCCGGCCGCGGGCGTTATCGAGGTCGAGCCAGCCGCGGGAGGTCAGAACGTCCTTGAGCGCCGCCGCCGGAAGGGTCGGCGTGGGGCTCGGTGGGGAAACCGAATCACGCGTGCGGAAATAGGCGAAAGGGTTCTTCGGGACGGGCTCGTAGTAATCGTTGGATCCGGTGACGAACGCCCCGGGCACGCCGAGGAACGGCGACATCGCTTCCGCGACGGCCGGCACTGCCTCGGGGTGGGAGAGGTTGTCGCCGGTGGTGATCACCAGGTCGGGCTGATAGCGCTCGAGCCGTTTCACCCACTCAATCCGCCGCAGGTCGGACGGCAGGAGGTGGAGGTCGGAGATGTGCAGGAGCCGGATTGGTGTGTGCCCCGGCGGCAGCACGGGCACGTCGTATTCTCTGAGCGTGTAGGCCCTAGCCTCCGCCAGTGCCCACCCGAGCGTCGCTGCGCCAACGATCGCGGTTGCCGCGGCGGCGCGTGTGACGGCGCGGCTCACTAGTCGTCGGATTCGTCAGAGTCGTCGTCATCATCGTCATCGTCGTCGGAGTCCTTGTCCGGCTCCGGCCCGGCGCTGGGGCGGATGGTGATCGTCGCTCCGGGACGTTCGCGCCCGGTGGAGGACTGCCAACCGACGGAGTCCTCCGGGAAGCGATCGGAGTACCCCTCTTCCCCGACTTTGACGTCGAACCCGGCGCCGGTGAGGGTCTGCTTAGCGGCGTCGACGTCCTGGCCCAGAACGGTGGGTACAGGCTTGCGTTCCCCGTAGATCAGTTTGTCGTCGGCCTTGGGGAAGTCCTTGACCTCCCAGTCCTCCACTGCCGGGGCCATATAGTCGTTCCAGATCGGAGCGGCGATGGCGCCACCGAACACCTGGGAGTAGAACCGGCCGTTGATCGTGGAGTTGAACATCGAGGTCTGGCTCTCGGAGTGACCCACCCAGACAGCGGTGGACGCTTGCGGAATATAGCCGACGAACCAGGCGTCGTAGTCGTTGTTACTCGTCCCCGTCTTCCCAGCTGTTGGGCGCCCGGGAAGTTCTGCTGCTGACCCGGTACCGCCAGGGCCGGCGACGGCCTGCAGCGCGTGGGTCACACCCGCAGTGACCTTGGGGGAGAGTACGTCCTCGCAGGCGGCATCGGGAACGGAGAGCTCGTTGTCATCGGCGTCCTTGATCGACAGGATCGCGCGCGGTTCGCAATAGGTGCCGTTCGCTGCGAACGTCGCGAACGCAGCTGCCATCCGCAGAGGGGAGAGCTCGTTCGTCCCGATGACGAAGGTCGTGTTGTAGCGGAGCGGCTCGCCGTCATCCGTGGGACCATCGGCCCGCTGTAGTCCCATCGAGGCAGCCATCTTGCCGATGTCACACATGTTCATCTGGTTCGCCATGGTTACGTAACCGGTGTTACTGGACCGCTTCGTAGCGTCGAGCACCGACATTCTCCCGGCTGAGGGTTCGATGTTCCTGATCGGTGTATCCGTTGCCCACGACTTGCAGCCGTCATAGGTCCAAGAGCTTGCCGGGAACGTCTTTCTCGGGGGCGCGTCCACCATGTCGTTCAACGACTTCCCTGACTCCAGCCACGAGGCGAGGACGAAGGCTTTGAACGTCGAACCGGTCTGGAACCCGTTCGAGCCGCCGTAGTCCTTGTCGGTGCTGAAGTTGACCTCCGTTGCCCGAGGCCGCTTCTCCGAGGCTTTCCCGAACCGGGTGTTCTGCGCCATCGCGAGGATCTCCCCCGTGCCTGGCTCGACCGTCGTCACCGCGTTGGAGATCTTCGACGGGTCACTCTCCGGGATCGCGTCCACGAGGGCCCGGTGCGCTTCCTTCTGCATATCCGGATCGAGCGTCGTAGTGATCGTGAGCCCGCCCTGCATGAGCAGCTGGGTGCGCTCCGCGCGGTCCTCCCCGAACGTCTCGTCGTTCTGAATGACCCGCTTGACGTAGTCGCAGAAGTAGGCCGCGTTCTTGGCCGCTGCGCAGCCCGAGGGGGTGCTGTTGACCTCAAGCATGTCTTCGATCTCGGTCTCGACCGCCTCGTCGTACTCCTCCTGCGTGATGAACTCCTGCTCATGCATCTTGCGAAGGACGGAGTCTCGGCGCTTCTTCGAGTTCTCCGGGTTGAGAACCGGATCGTACTTGTTCGGGGCATTCGTCACGCCCGCGCGCACGGCCGCCTCGGCGGGGGTCATCTCCTCGGCGGAGTGGGAGAAGTAGTGGCGGGCCGCGGCCTCCACGCCCCACACCGACGCCCCGAACTGGGCAACGTTGAGGTATCCCTCGAGGATCTCCTCCTTGGTGCGGGATTTCTCCAGGCTGATCGCCATCTTCGCTTCCCGAAGTTTCCGGCCCAAGGTCGGGTCGGTGGCCTCGACGTAGGCTTCTGGATCATCCGAGACCCGGCTGTGCTCGACGAGCACGTTCTTCACGTACTGCTGGGTCAACGTCGACCCACCTTGCAGCGCCCCACCGGAAAGATTCGTGAAGGCCGCGCGCATGAGCCCTTCGGTGTCGATGCCGCCATGTTCGAAGAACCGGTGATCCTCGATGGCGATCACCGCTTGCCCCATGAGCGGGTCGATCTTTTCCATCGGAACGACGATCCGGTTCCACATGTAGAACCGCGCGAGCAACTTGCCGTTGCGATCGAGGATGACCGATTGCTCGGACATCTCCTCCGAGCCGAGTTCGCCGGGCAGATCATCGAAGAGTTCGGAGGAGGCCTGGGTGACCGAGCCGGTCGCGGCAACAACGGGCATGACCAAACCGGCGGCGAGCACACCTCCCACCCCTGCGAAAAGTAGGAAGGCCAAGAATGCAGCGATCACCTGGCCTGGGTGCATGGCGCGAGACGTGTTCCGGGGCGACATGGGTACTAGTGTACGTTGCCCGCGCGTGGGAAATGGTTCGCTAGTTGTGAAGAACGAGTGAGGTTGCGAACCCTCGCCATCAAGAGCCGGCGTGCGCCGGCCTACTGCAAAAATTGTTTGCCTGCCACCGGTGCTCAGCTATTGGCAGAAATCTCACCACCATGCGGTCAGTTGACCAAGGATTTGTCCTCCACAAAGAAATGCCGTACCTTTTCGTACTATACGACGGTTTCGTAAAGGCGCGAAACTTACTTTCTCTCGGGGGAGGGAGACCTATGAATCCTTTAGTGGACCAAAGTTGGACGGCTCAGGCAGCTTGCGCAGCCCAAGATCCAGATGACCTGTTCGTGCGCGGCGCCGCGCAACGGCAGGCGAGGGAGATCTGTTTCACCTGCCCAGTCCGACTCGAATGCCTCATCGATGCCCTCGATAACCGGATCCAGTTCGGTGTGTGGGGCGGGCTCACGGAACGGGAACGCCGCGCGCTGCTGCGCCGGGCCCCCAGCGTCGAATCCTGGCGAGACACCTTAGCGGAAATGGATCGCGATTCGATCAATGAGCTCATTTACCAGCGGTGGCCGGTAGGTGGGAAAGCGAAGTCCGCGAAGAGGTAGCACCGTAAAGGGCTGAGCGCCGTAAACTACTCATATGACTAAATGGGAATATGTAACCGTTCCGCTCATTATTCACAACACGAAAGCGATCCTCGATAATTGGGGTTCGGAAGGCTGGGAACTGGTCTCGGTGGTCACCGGGCCCGACGGTAACGGCCTCGTCGCGTACATGAAGCGGCCCGTGGAATGAGTGTTCAACAGCGCTTAGGCGAACTGGGAGTCACGCTGCCCGAGGTGGCGGTGCCCGTAGCGAATTACGTGCCCGCCATCCGCAGCGGGAACTATATCTACACCTCCGGGCAGCTGCCGCTCGACGACGGCGCGCTCGCGGCGACGGGTCAGTTGGGCCCCCAGTCGTCTTTTGACGACGCGGCAGCCGCCGCTCGGGTCTGCGCCCTCAACGCGATCGCGGCCGCGGCCGGGATTGCCGGCGGGGTGGACCATCTCGCGCGCGCCGTGAAGGTGACGGGCTTCGTCTCCTCCTCGGCGGACTTCTTCTCGCACCCGCAGGTCGTTAACGGAGCCTCCGACCTGCTTGCCGAGGTGTTCGGTTCCCCGCACGCGCGTTCCGCGGTGGGCGTGGCCGCGCTGCCCCTGAACGCCTCCGTCGAAGTCGAAGTCATCTTCGAACTCGTCTGACGGCGGCGAGTGAGCCCGCACATAGAAATTGCCCTGAGGCGATCGTCGTCCTCACCTCAGGGCAAACTAGCGGGCGCGTTAGCGCGCGCGCCGACGGAGCTTGGGGATGTCGAGGAGGATCACCGAGCGACCATCCAACTGGAGCCAGCCGCGGGAGGAGAACTCTGCCAACGCCTTGTTCACGGTTTCCCGAGTGGCGCCCACGAGCTGCGCGAGTTCCTCTTGGGTGAGGTCGTGGGTGACCCGCAATCCGCGCTCGGTCTGCTGCCCGAAGCGGGCGCCGAGCTCCAGGAGTGAGCGCGCGACCCGGCCCGGCACGTCGGAGAAAATCAGATCCGAAACCTTATCGTTCGTGCGTCGCAGGCGAATCGCGAGCGAGCGCAACAGGTGCTGGGAGATCTCGGGCCGGGCATCGAGCACGCGTAAGAGGTCCGTGTGCTGGAGTTCCACCACCACCGTCTTCGCGAGCGCGGTAGCCGTGGCCGTCCGCGGGCCCGGGTCGTAGAGAGATACTTCGCCGAGGATCTCGCCGGGGCCGAGGATGGCCAGGAGGTGCTCGCGGCCGTCGGGTGCAGTGTGTCCTAATTTCACCTTGCCCGCTCCGATGACGTATAGCCGGTCACCGGGGGTGCCTTCACGGAAAATCTCTTCTCCACGGCGATAGGTGGACTCTTGCATCCGTTCGCGGAC
>CAMXUZ010000146.1 GCA_947251855.1 uncultured Ruaniaceae bacterium | reverse complement strand
CCGCCCGCGCCCTCTTCGTCAACACCGACTTACTCGAGGAAGCCGGTGCCGAGGTGCCGAGCAACTGGGATGAGCTCTTGGAATCGGCGAAGAAGATCTCCGACCTCGGCGACGGGGTCGCCGGCTACGGCATGCCGCTGGGATCCGAAGAAGCCCAGGCGGAGGCCGCGGTGTGGTTCTGGGGCGGCGGTGGCACCTTCGGTGATTCCGAAGAGATCACCATCGAAACCCCGGAGAACCTCGCGGCCGCGGAGCAGATCAAGGAGATGATCGACGAAGGGGCGACCCAGTCCGACCCGGGCTCGAGCCAGCGCAGTCCGCTCATGGACATCTTCGTGCAAGGCAAGATCGGCATGCAGGTGGGACTCCCACCGACGGTCGGGCAGATCGAGGAGAACAATCCCGATCTCAACTACGAAATCGTGCCTATCCCCACCAAGGACGGCAGCGCCTTCACCCTGGGCGTATCGGACCACCTGATGGCGTTCAAGAACGACGAATCCAAGCAGGAAGCGATCACGAAATTCTTCGACTACTACTTCCGCGCGGAGAACTACGTGCCCTGGGTCGAGGCGGAGAACTTCCTGCCGACGACGATCTCCGGCTCGGAGGAGCTCAATGACGACGAGGATCTCCAACCGTTCCTCGAGGTGCTCCCCGACGCCCAGTTCTACCCGAGCACCAACCCGAAGTGGTCGGCGACCGACGGGGCGTTCAAGTCCCTTTTCGGGCAGCTGCAGACCAAGGACGCCGCTGACGTGCTCGCCGAAATCCAGGCGCAAGTCGACGGAAGTTAGGAAACGGGTACCCCGCCGCTGAGAAGTAAATGCACATGAGCAACAAGACTCCCGTGGCGGGGGCGGTACAAGATCGCCCCCGCCCCAGGGTGAAAGACACCCTGATGGCCCTGCCGTGGATCGCACCCTCCCTGGTGCTCATCTTCGGGGTGGTGCTGTTCCCCGCCGCGGTGATGTTCTACAACTCCACGCGCGATATCTCCCAGAGCGGGGTCGACCGCGGGGGAGTGGGGATGGCGAACTACGCCGAGGTGTTCGGCTTCGCCTATTTCTGGCCGATCTTCTTCCGCACCATCTGGTGGGTCGTCGCGGTCGTGTTCTTCACTGTGATCATCTCCCTCGCTCTCGCCCAGATCCTCAACAAGGCGTTCCCCGGGCGGAAGCTAGTGCGGATGGTGGTGATCATCCCCTGGGCCGCCTCCGTCGTCATGACGACAATGGTGTTCTACTACGGGCTGGAACCCTATTTCGGGGTGATCAACAAGGCACTCGTGGACCTCGGCTTCATCTCCACACCGGAAGGTTACGGGTGGACCCGGAACGCCTCGACCGCTTTCGCGTGGTCGATCGTCATCGCCATCTTCGTCTCCCTGCCGTTCACCACCTACACGGTGCTCGCCGGGTTGCAGGCGGTACCCAAAGACGTCCTCGAAGCTGCGGACATGGACGGGGCGAGCCCCCCGCGCCGGTACTGGCAGATCATCCTGCCGATGCTTCGCCCCGCGATCGCGGTTGCGGTGCTCATCAACATCATCAACGTGTTCAACAACCTTCCGATCCTCAAGGTGATGACCGGCTCCATCCCCGGCTACGACGCGGACACGATCATCACGATGATCTTCAAATACATCCAGAACCAACACAAGCTCGACGTCGCCAGCGCCCTTTCCGTCGTCGGCTTCCTCATCGTCATTGGCATCGTCGCCATCTACGTCAAGGTCGTCAAACCGATGCAAGAGGTCGACGCATGACCGCGATCGCGCGCCGGCGCTATACCGAAGACCGGGTTTCCGCGGGCCGGGTCGGCTTGCGCATGCTCGCGGGTTTCATCGTGCTCGCGGTGTTCATCGCCCCGTACACGATCATGTTCTTCGGATCGGTGAAAACCAAGGCGCAGATCCGGTCGGTCAGCCCGACGTTCCTCCCACAGGAGTGGCACTGGGAAAACTACCTCACGATGTGGTCGACCCCGGAAACGCCGCTGCTGCAGAACCTCATCTCCACGATCATCATCGCGAGCGGAGCGACGCTGCTCGTCGTGCTGGTTTCGCTACCTGCGGCGTATTACACCGCGCGGTTCCGCTTCCCTGGGCGGATGGTGTTCCTCTTCCTCGTCATCGTCACCCAGATGCTCCAGCCCGCAGTGCTCACCTCCGGGCTGTTCCGGGAGTTCATCGCCTTCGGGATCATCGACACCTGGGCGGCGATGATCCTGGTGAACGCGGCGTTCAACCTCTCGTTCGCCACGTGGATCATGCACAGCTTCTTCGCAGGCATCCCCGCCGAAGTCGACGAGGCTGCCCAACTCGATGGCGCGGGCCGGCTGCAGGTGCTGTTCAAAGTGAACCTACCGCTCGTGTGGCCCGGCGTGGTCACGGCGATCATCTTCGCGTTCGTCGCCGCCTGGAACGAGTTCGCCGCCTCCCTGGTCATCATGCAGACCGCGGGCAACCAGCCGATGTCGGTTGCGCTGACGAAGTTCGTCGGCCAGTACGAAACTTCGTGGCATTACGTGTTCGGGGTCTCGATCGTGGCGATCGTGCCGGTCATTATCCTGTTCATGCTCATCGAGAAGCGCCTCGTCGGTGGCCTGACCGCCGGCAGCGTGAAGTAACTGCGGGCCGGTGCTGGCCTAGAATTATCGGCATGGCACGAAACAAGGCGCCCCGCCCCGTCCGCAGGGCCGTCCGAGGGAAACTGCTCGCGGAGGAACTCCTCAGTGATGACTCGTGGGTCCTCATCACCGCGACCGCCTTCGCGATCGTCGAGCCCGGGGGAGAGGTGAAGGTCGAGCGGCCCTGGCATGAGGTCGCCACCGGCGAGTGGGACGGCGAACGGCACATCATGACCGTCACGTGGGTCGACGGATCCCGCCCGACCCGGTTGAAGACCGTGGATGAATCCCCGATCACCTTCCCGCGCATCTTCAAAGAACGAGTGGATGCCTCCGTCGTCTACTCCGAGACCCTCCCGGTTCCCGGCGGGGAACTACGCGGCGCGCTGCGGCGTACCCCCACCGGAGAACTCATCTCTCAGATCAGTTCCGATACCGCCCTCCAGTCCACCCCTGACCTGGAGAATCAGATCGCGGAGCTGGAGCAAAAATTGTGGGAGTTCGTCGGAATCTAAGGTCACATCTCGCGGTGTGATGTTACCCACCGCCGAGGTTTTTCCCATCGGCGGAGTTCTGTGTATGATTGCAGAGGTCATTCCCCCGTAGCTCAATGGCAGAGCACCCGACTGTTAATCGGGCGGTTGTTGGTTCGAGTCCAACCGGGGGAGCCCACAGCCCCCTCACTCATCCGGCCGGTGGCCGGTAGCGTTGATATATGTGCGCGTTGCCTGCCGGGTGATCACCATCCGCACGACTTGCACCAGCGCGCCGGAGAGCATCGCGTACGCGACCGCCTTCCCCCAGCCCGTCGCCGGGTCCTGCGGGTCGTCCGCCACCGAACCACCGGTGGCCTTCTTCCACACCCCTTTGCTCGCCTTGTTCGCAATCGCTACCCCAAGGGCAGCCGCGCCGGCCGTTCCCAAGGTCCACAACTTATCGCTCATGGCTCTTCTCCCTACCTGTCAGCGGCGCTCCTCGGCCCGCAGGATCAGGCCAGACAATCAGGTTGTCATTCAAATGGCTACCCCGTTGCCACCGGCAGAAGCTCGCTCTACTCTGACGTGATCACGCCGGGTTCCACCCGATGAGGGAGTAGATCATGAATCGATCGCAGCAAGTGCCCGAGAGTCTTTCCACGAGCCAATTGCTCGCCCGGCTAAGTGAGCAGACGGCGGAATTGGTGCGCGATGAGATCCGCCTGGCGCAGGCAGAACTACGGAGTAAATCCACTAGCGCGGGTCTGGGCGTCGGTATGTTCGGAGCGAGCGGAGTGCTCGCCTTGTTCGGATTCGCGGGGCTTCTCACGGCGGCCATCGCGGCATTGTCGTTAGCGCTGCCCCTCTGGCTCGCGGCGCTCATCGTAGCGGCTGTCGTGCTCGCCATCGCGGGTACCTCGGCCCTCTTCGCCAAATCGAAGGTGAAGGCCGCCGGCTCCTTCGCTCCGCGCCGAACCCTGGACAGTTTGAAACAGGACGTGACCGAGGTGAAGGAGCGCGGCACCCATGAGCGCACATAAGCAGAACCCGGATACTTCCGCTGATGAGCCCCGCGCGCCGGGGGAAGTCGAGGCGGAGATCGCCGAGCACCGGGAAGAACTCGGCCGTACCGTGGCCGCTCTGCGAAGCCGGCTCGACTTGCCCGCGCAGCAGGCGAAGAAACGCCTCCAGCGGGTGGCGAGTCCAGAGGGGCTGGCCGTCGCCGGTCTTGCGCTCGGGTTCCTCACCGGCGTTGCCCTCATGTTCTCGAGCAGGAGGCGGCATTGATGGCCAGGAAGCGGTCCCGCGCACCAGGTTCCCCAGCGAAAGTGCCCGCCTCGGGCTGGAAGTACATCGCCGGGCGAGCGATCCGAGAGTTCCTCACTGATCACTGCATCGACCTTGCGGCGGGATTGACGTATTTTGCGGTCCTCGCGATCTTCCCCGCCCTCCTGGCGGTATTCTCACTCCTTGGAGTGATCGGCCAAGAAGACAGGACCGTCGCCGCAATCGAGCCGATCCTGAAGGACGTGCTGGGTTCTTCGGGCGCACAAACTCTGCTCCCGGTGATTAAGACCCTCTCCTCCGCACCCGGGGCCGGCATCGCCCTCATCACCGGTTTGATCATCGCGCTGTGGTCGGCCTCCGGGTACGTCACTGCCTTCAGCCGCGCGATGAACCGGATCTACGGGATCGAGGAAGGCCGCCCGATCTGGAAACTGCGACCGCTGATGCTCCTCATCACGCTCATCGTTCTTCTCCTCATCGTCATCGTCGCCCTCATGGCGCTCCTATCCGGGGGAGTTGCGCGGGCGATCGGCGAGGCGATCGGCCTGGGCTCCGCAGTCATCACTGCGTGGAACATAGCGAAATGGCCCCTGGCTCTCGTGCTCGTGACGATCATCGTCGCAACACTCTACTACGCCACCCCGAATGTTAAACAGCCGAAATTCCGGTGGCTGAGCATGGGCGCGGCCTTCGCCATCATCGTGTGGATCCTCGCCTCGGTCGGCTTCGGGTTCTACGTCGCGAACGTCGCCAACTACACGAAGACCTATGGGGCACTCGCCGGGGTGATCGTGTTCCTTTTCTGGCTATGGATCACCAACCTCGCTCTGCTCCTGGGCGCGGAAGTAGACGCCGAACTCGAACGCGCCCGGGAGCTGCTTGCCGGCGTACCTGCGGAAAGCCGGATCCAACTGCCCGTTCGCGACGATGCCAAGATACGTAAAGACGAGGCGAAACGACGCTCCGATATCGCCGCCGCGCAAGAACTGCACCGCGAAGAGCCCTGAGTGTCTCGTCGGGGACACGAGGCGGCAGCCCCGAGACGTAAAGTTGCAGATAGTGAAACATCCGTAAGATGTGAGTGTGCAGATCCAGCAACCCCACCGAGCCGGAATCCTCATCACGCTCGTCCTGGCGGGCCTGGCGATGATCGGTCCATTCGCGATCGACACGGTGTTTCCCGCATTCGGCGTCATCGGCGGGGAATTCGCCGTCGACGCGCCCGCGATGCAGCAAGTCACGAGCGCGTACATGGTCGCGTTCGCGGTGATGAGCATCTTCCACGGCCCGCTCTCCGACGCCGTCGGCCGCAAACCTGTGATGATCGCCGGCCTCACCGGCTTCGCGGCGGCGAACGTGCTCGCCGCCCTCGCTCCGCACCTCGGGTGGCTCGTGGTTGCCCGGCTGTTGCAAGGGATGTTCGCCGGCGCCGCGACGATCGTCTCCCGGGTGGTGATTCGGGATCTGTTCGCCGGCGCGCAGGCGCAGAAACTCATGAGCCAGGTGATGATGATCTTCTC
>CAMXUZ010000145.1 GCA_947251855.1 uncultured Ruaniaceae bacterium | reverse complement strand
TCGTATCGGACATTCCACTTCAACCGACAGTTTTACTAGGAGAGAACCATGACTGAAACGATCCGCCTGACGGTAGCGCAGGCAGTCGTGAAATTCATCGCCAATCAGTACACGGAGATCGACGGTGAGCAACGCCGGTTCATCCCCGCCGCTCTGGGCATCTTCGGGCACGGCAACGTCGCGGGCCTCGGCCAGGCCTTGGAGATGTACAGCGATGACCTTCCCTTCGTCCAAGGCCGTAACGAACAGTCCCTTGTGCATATGGCCACGGGCTTCGCCAAACAGAGCCGCCGGCACGCGACCCTCGCCGTGACCGCATCCATCGGTCCGGGGGCGGCGAACATGCTCACCGGGGCCGCGCTCGCGACGATCAACCGGCTCCCCGTGCTCCTCCTGCCGGGCGATACCTTCGCCACCCGGCGCCAGGGCCCGGTGCTCCAGCAGCTCGAGGATCCGGCGGCGCCCGACGTCACGGTGAATGACGCGTTCCGGCCGCTGTCGCGGTTCTTCGACAGAATCACCCGCCCCGAGCAGCTCCTCACCGCGCTCCCGGGCGCGTTTCGGGTGCTGGCGAACCCCGTCGAAACCGGCGCGGCGGTCATCTCCTTGCCCCAGGATGTGCAGTCCCACGCCCACGACTTCCCGGTGGAGTTCTTCCGCCGCAGGGTGTGGAAGATCCGCCGCCCGCTTCCGGATCCCGCCGAGATCGCCGAGGTGGCGCGCCTCATCCGCGAGGCCGAGAAACCGCTGATCATCGCGGGGGGCGGGGTCATCTACTCGCAGGCGACCCCCGAGCTGGAGTCGCTGGTCTCCGCTACCGGTATCCCGGTCTCAGAAACCTTTGGCGGCAAAGGCGCAGTCCAGCAGCGCCTGCCGGAACTGCTCGGTGGGATCGGGCTGGAAGGCAACCCCGCCACGAACGTTCTCGCCCGGGAGGCCGACCTCATCGTGCATGTCGGAACCCGGCTCACCGACTTCGCCACCGCCTCCCAGTCCCTGTTCGCCCACCCCGACGTACGGTTCGCGTCGATCAACGTCACCGAACTCGACGCCGTCAAACAGGGAGCGGTGGCGTGCTTGGCTGACGCGAAGCTCGGCCTTGCGCAACTCGCAGAAGCGCTCGCGGGGCACCGGGTGAGTTCGGAGTGGACCCAGCGGGTCACGGTCGAGACGTCCGCGTGGCAGGAGGAACGAGCCAAGGTCCTCGACCCTGCTCCGATCGATCGAGCGGATTACCCCGACGCCCCGGTGACGGACGCCGTCATCACTCAGCCCCAGCTCATCGGGCTCCTCCAGGAGGACGCCCGTGCGGGCGACACGATCCTCACCGCGGCGGGGGGACCTCCGGGGGATCTCCTGAAGTCCTGGGACGCGACCGAGGGGCGGTTCGCCCACCTCGAGTTCGGGTTCTCCTGCATGGGATACGAGATTCCCGCGGCCCTGGGAGCCCGGCTCGCCGAGAGCAACCCCGAACACCGGATCCTCGCATTCATCGGCGACGGCACTTTCACCCTCTCCCCCAGCGAACTCGTGACCGCGGCGCAGGAGAGCCTGCCGGTGACCATCGTCATCTCTGAGAACCACGGCTACCAGGTGATCCGTCGACTGCAGATGATTTCGGCAGGCACGAACTTCGGGAACGAGTTCCGCTACCGCCCCGAAGGCGAGAACGTGGCCACGACGAACGCCCCGCGCCTCGAAGGCGATTACCTGGATCTCGACCACGTTTCCACAGCGCGCGGCCTGGGGGCTACGGCAATGCGCGCAACCACGGTGGAGGAGGTGCGGGACGCGCTGCGCGCCTCCCGCTCCGAGAAGGGACCGGTCGTCATCGTCGTGCCCACGATTCCCCACGTGGACCTGCCCGGCGCCGGGGCCTGGTGGGATGTTGCTCCCGCCGAGGTCCCCGATTCCGACGCCCTGCGCCCCCTGCGCGAGGCCTACGAAGCCGGCTTGGCGACCCAGCGGTGGCACGGTTAGACCAGACCGACCCCTCCGCGCGGGTGACGCGGCGGCACTGCTGAACGCGTCACTGCACAGACACCGAAGGATTGGGAGAAAATCATGAGAATCGCTGCCGCACCCATCAGTTGGGGCGTATGTGAAGTGCCGGGATGGGGCCACCAGCTCGATCCCAAGGAAGTTCTCACCGAGATGGTGGAACTGGGAATCACCGCGACCGAGTTCGGCCCTCAGGGCTGGCTTCCGGAAGAGCCGGCCGCTCGGGCGGAAGCGATCGGCGAGTACGGTTTGAAGGCGGTCGGCGCGTTCGTGCCCTTGGTGCTGCACGACCCGGCGCATGATCCGGTTCCCGAAGTCGAGCGCGAACTCGACAGTTTCGAAGCCACGGGAGGCGACGTCCTCGTCGTCGCGGCAGATTCGGGTCTCGACGGTTACGACGAGCGCCCCGACCTCGACGACGCCGGCTGGCAGACCCTGTTGACCAACCTCGACCGGGTGACCACCGCGGCGAACGCCCGCGGCATCCGCGTCGCTCTCCATCCGCACGTGGGCACGATGATCGAAAACCGGGAAGAAGTGGAACGGGTACTTGAGGGATCTGAGGTCCCGCTCTGCCTCGATACCGGGCACCTGCTCATCGGCGGCACGAACCCGACCGAGCTCGTCGATGCCCACACCTCCCGCATCGAACACGTGCACGTCAAGGATGTGCGCATC
>CAMXUZ010000144.1 GCA_947251855.1 uncultured Ruaniaceae bacterium | reverse complement strand
CTCTCCGATCTCGCCCGGCGGCTCCGGATCGCTCCCCGCTCGGCGACGGAGGTGGTGGACGCGCTGTGCGAGCGCGGCCTGGTGGAACGGGAGCCCTCGAGCACCGACCGGCGCGCCACCTCCCTCGTGCTCACGGCCAAGGGCCGCGGCATCCTCACCGACGTCAATAACGCGAGCCCGGCAACCGAGGTGTTTGCGCCCCTCAGCCCCGCCGAACGTGCCACCCTGGAGGAGTTGCTCACCCGGGTCCTCGACGCGGACCCGCCCCCGGACCCACGCGCGAGGCCATGACCGAAACTCCCGCGAACCATGCATTGAAGACCGCCTCTTCTCTCTCCCGCGATGCGGGGATCACCGCCGCGGTCACGGTGCTGTTCTTCCTCCTGCGCGTGCTCGCGGTGTCCCAGTGGAATTGGTACACCGCCGCCGAGGTCGCGGCGACCGTGGACTTCGGCGACGCCGCGTCCATCCTCCTCGGCACGATCTTCGCCGAACCGATCGTCACCGGGATCCTCATCATCATCCTCACTCCGCTCATCATCGTCACCCTCATCTGGCCGCCGACGAAGAACCGGAAGACCCCCATCGTCACCGCGCTCTTCCTCACCGGGATCGCCGCGCTCGCCGGGTCGCTCATCATCACCTTGGCCGAATGGTGGATCCTCATCGGCACGACCCTCGCCACCCTCGCCCTCGCAGCGGTCCGGGTGTTGTGGAAGCATGGGCTGCTGCACCGAGCGTCGCTGCGCCTGCTGAGATCTCTGGGAATGCTCGGTATCGTCGGCGCGCTCGTCATGGCCGCCGGCGTCTCCACCCCGTGGGTCGCGCTCGAGCAGATCGAGACGGATACCGGGCCGATCTACGGCTACGTGCTGGAGACCCCCTCCGGATACCTGAAGGTCCTCACCCAGGACCCGCGCGAAGTCCACACGCTCATCTCCTCCACCGTGCACTCCCGGGAGGTGCTCCTGGAGTGAACCGCGAGACCTATCCGTGACTTTTGTGCACTAAACTGCACGCAAGCCCCTCCCTCCCTACGACGCGAGGAAGGCGGTAGAAGATGCGCCTGGCTGCGCGCACAGCGAATCAAGATGAAGGATCGACATGACACACCACTTCTTGCGCCGCCGAGCCCTCGGGCTCGCCAGCGCCCTCGGCGTTGCCGCGCTCGTGCTCAGCGGCTGCGGATCAGACACCACCGACGACCCGGACTCCCCCGAAACCGCTGACGCAGGAGAAGCCGAAGGCGGCGAGCTCGAGGCGATCACCGTCGGGTGCTGCCAGTTCGACCAGCACCCCGCCCTCGCTGCGGCGACGGCCAGGATCAAGCAGGCGTTCGCCGACGCGGGCTACGACGAAGGCGATACGGTGACCTTCGATGAACAGAACGCCCAGGGCGACGTCGCCAACACGACGACGATCGCCCAGCAATTCAGCAACGACGACGTCGACCTCGTGCTCGCCGTCGCGACCCCCGCCGCCCAGGCTGCGGCGCAGAACATCCTCGACGTCCCGGTGATGTTCACCGCCGTCACCGACCCGGTCGAGGCCGGTCTCGTCGATTCCGAGGATGCCCCGGGCGGGAACGTCACGGGGACCTCCGACATGAACCCCGTGGCGGATCAGATCGAACTCATCAAGGAGATCGTGCCCGAGGCCGCCAAGGTGGGTATCGTCTACTCCTCGGGTGAGGTGAACTCCGAGGTGCAGGTGGAGCTCGCCAAGGAAGCCGGCGAGGAACTCGGGATCGAGATCGTGGAGGGGACGGTGACGAACTCCTCGGAGGTCCAGCAGGTGACGGAATCCCTCGGCGATGTCGACGCGATCTACGTGCCGACGGACAACCAGGTCGTTTCCGGGATCTCCGCTCTGGTCCAGGTCGCGGAGGACAACGGCATCGCCGTCATCGGCGCCGAAGCCGGCACCGTGGAAGGCGGCGCGATCGCGACGATCGGGATCGACTACGAACGCCTCGGGGTGCAGACCGGCGAGATGGCGCTGCGGGCGCTCGACGGGGAGGATCCGGCGTCGATGGCAGTGGAGACGCTCGACGACCTCGAACTCGTCGTCAACCCTGACGCGGCCGAACGCATGGGCATCACGCTCCCGGACGGCTTCGAGGACCAGGCTGACCGCGTTCTCTAGCACTCCCTCCCGATCTGAAGGGCACCGCCATGATCGGCGCACTTGAACTCGGATTCATCTACGGAATCATGGCCCTGGGGGTCTACCTCACCTTCCGGGTGCTGAACTTTCCCGACCTCACCGTGGACGGCTCGTTCACCTCCGGCGCCGCAACCGCCGCGATGCTCATCCTCGGCGGTCACAGCCCCTGGCTCGCAACGCTCGCGGGAGGCGGGGTCGGCTTACTCGCCGGTGTGTTCACCGGCCTGCTGCACACCAAGGGCAAGATCGACGGTCTGCTCGCCGGGATCCTCACGATGATCGCGCTGTGGTCGGTGAACCTACGGATCATGGGAAAGGCGAACCTGCCGCTGCTGCGCGAGACGACGCTCATCTCCCCGATGCGGGAGGCAGGTTTCCTCGGCAAGAGCGTGATCGGGATCTTCATCTTCGCGGGGGTGGCGCTGCTGTTCACCATCGCGGTGCACTGGTTCCTGCACACCGATCTCGGGCTCTCGATCCAGGCGACCGGGAACAACGGCCAGATGATCCGCGCGCTCGGGGTGAACACGGACCGCACGTCCATCCTCACCCTCGCGCTATCGAACATGTTCGTCGGCCTGTGCGGCGCCGTCATGGCGCAGTATCAAGGGTTCGCGGACATCTCGATGGGCATCGGACTCATCCTCGTCGGGCTCGCCTCGGTGATCCTCGGCCAGGCGCTCCTGGGCCAGCGTTCTATCTTCGTCGCCGCGCTCGCGGTCGTCATCGGTTCAGTGCTGTACCGGATCATCATCCACTTCGCGCTCGCGGTCGGGCTCAACCCGAACGACATGAAGGCCGTCACCGCCGGGCTCGTTATCGCCGCGTTGCTGCTCCCGCGGTGGGGATTCCTCAGGAAACTCCCCTCCATGCGCGGGACGAGGCTCGTGCCCGCCGCGGCCGTCGCCGGCGGTCGGCGCAGCGATGAACCCGCTGGAAAGGGGGCGTGATGCTGCGCATCGACGACATCTCCAGGACGTTCTTTCCCGGCACGATCAACGAACGCAAGGCGCTCGTCGACCTGAGCCTGCACCTGGAGTCCGGGGATTTCGTCACGATCATCGGTTCCAACGGGGCGGGGAAGTCGACCCTGCTCAATTCCATCGCCGGCCGGCTCGGGGTGGATTCGGGCACGATCACCATCGACGGCAAGGCGATGAAGGGCCTCAAGGAGTTCCAGCGCGCCCGCTACGTGGGCCGGGTATTCCAGGACCCGCTCGCGGGCACGGCCCCGGATCTGACCATCGAGGAGAACCTCGCCCTCGCGCTCCGGCGCGGGCAGTCCCGCGGGCTCGGGCGGGGAGTGACCAAGGCCCGCCGAGCCCGGTTCGTCGAGGAGCTGCGCTCGCTGGATCTCGGGCTCGAGAACCGCCTGCGGGCCCGGGTGGGGCTGCTCTCCGGCGGCCAGCGCCAGGCGCTCTCGCTGCTCATGGCGGGCTTCACGCACCCCAAGATCCTCCTGCTGGATGAGCACACCGCCGCGCTCGACCCGCAGCGGGCGGCGCCCGTGAGTGACCTGACGAACAAGATCGTCACGGGCGAGGGGCTCACCACCCTCATGGTCA
>CAMXUZ010000143.1 GCA_947251855.1 uncultured Ruaniaceae bacterium | reverse complement strand
GTGGGCACGTGCGCCGGATCCCGGATGGCGAAGTAGGTAAGCGATTCCACTGGATCTTGTTCCAAGGGGAAGTGTTCGATGACACCCCCGGCCTCGCGCGAGTGGGCGAGGAGCCGGTCATCATGGCGGGCTTCGACATTCGCCCGTTCGCGCCCGACGGCACGGTGCCCCACGAGGAGATCGAATTTCCCGAACTCGGTTACGCCGAAGCAGCGTTGAACTCCTACGAGGAATTCACGCGGCTTCGCGAAGAAGGGGTGATCCGCGAGGGAACCCGTTTCCAGGTGAGCCTCCCGACGCCGCTCGCACCGTTGTCGACGTTCGTTCACCCCGACGCCCGGCCCCTGGTGGAGCGGGCCTACACCTCCGCGCTCGTCGACGAGATCAACGAGATCGCCTCCCAGATCCCCGCCGCCGACCTCGCGATCCAGTTCGACCTCGCGGTCGAATTCTCCTACATCGAGACCGCCGCGGGGCGCGAGGTGGCGATTCCCTCCCACGCGTGGTTCGAGCCGCTCCTTGACGGCTTGGTCACGCGCGCCGTTGCGGTCATCGAGGCGGTGCCGGCGGATATCGAGGTCGGTGTGCACCTGTGTTATGGCGACGTGGGGGAGAAGCACTTCGTCGAACCCCCCGACACCGCGAACCTCACGACGGTGGCGAACGCGATCGCCGCGGACGTGACCCGGCCGCTGAACTGGCTGCACCTTCCGGTTCCGATCGAGCGGGACGACCGGGAATACTTCGCGCCGCTGGGCGAACTGGCGGATGCCTACCAGGAGCTGTACCTCGGGCTCATCCACCACCAGGACGGCGCCGACGGCGCTCACGCCCGGATCGATGCGGCAAAACGCGCCGGGATCACCGATTTCGGCGTGGCCACCGAATGCGGTTTCGGCCGCGGTCCGGCCGAACGCACCGTTCCGTTGCTCCAACTGCACGCGGCGGTTGCCGACCCACTTCCCACCCCACAGATAGACTGAGGATCATGCCGAAAATGAACCCTGAGGAGGTCGCCAGGATCGCGAAACTCGCGCTCATCGACCTCACCGAGGAAGAAGTTGAAAAGTTCGCAGGCGAACTCGACGTCATCATCGACGCCGTCGAAGTAGTCTCTGGCGCCGTCTCTGAGGACACCCCGGCGACCAGCCACCCGCTGCCGCTGTCCAACGTGTTCCGCGAGGACGTGCCCGGCGAGACACTGCCGACCGACGTCGTCCTCGCCGCCGCGCCGGAGGCCGAAGACGGGCGGTTCGCCGTCCCCCAGATCTTGGGAGAAGACGCATGAGTGACCTCACCCGGAAAACCGCCGCCGACCTCGCCGCCGCGCTCGCCGCCCGTGAGGTCAGCAGCGCTGAAGTGACCCAGGCGCACCTCGATGCGATCGAGGCGACCGACTCGCAGATCAACGCGTACCTACACGTGAACACCGATGAGGCGCTCGAGGCAGCTAAATCCGTGGATGAGCGCCGCCGCGACGGTGATTCGCTGCCGGAACTCGCCGGCGTGCCGGTCGCGCTGAAGGACTCGATCGTCACGAAGGGCCAGGCCACCACCGCCGCCTCGAAGATGCTCGAGAACTGGGTGCCGCCCTACGACGCGACCGTCGTGGCGCGACTGCGCGCGGCGGGGCTCCCGATCCTCGGCAAGACGAACCTCGACGAATTCGCGATGGGTTCCTCAACGGAGTTCTCCGCGTTCGGACCCACGCGGACCCCGTGGGACCCCGAGCGCACCCCGGGGGGGTCGGGCGGAGGGTCCTCGGCCACGCTCGCTGCGTTCACCGCACCGCCCGCACTCGGCTCCGGCTCCGGCGGCTCGATCCGCGAGCCCGCCGCGCTCACCGGCACCGTCGGGGTCAAACCGACGTACGGCGGCGTCTCCCGGTACGGGCTCATCGCGCTCGCCTCTAGCCTCGACCAGGTGGGCCCGGCGGCCCGCACGGTGCTCGACGCAGCGCTCCTGCACGATGTCATCGGCGGCCACGACGTCCGCGATTCGACCTCCCTGCCCGAGGAGCTGCCCTCGAACGCCGAGGCGGCGCGTGCCGGGGCCCAGCGGGACCTGCACGGAACGAAAGTCGGGATCATCAAGCAACTCGCCGGTCCGGGATACGGCCCCGGCGTGAATGAGACGTTCCAGGCGAACCTCGACCTGCTCACCGAGGCGGGTGCGGAGATCGTCGAGATCGACTGCCCATCTTTCGATGCGGCGCTCGGGGCGTACTACATCATCATGTCCGCAGAGGCCTCCTCCAACCTCGCCCGGTTGGACGGAATGCGCTACGGGCTCCGAGTGTCACCGTCGGAGGGGCCGGTCACCGCCGAGCGCGTCATGGCCGCCACCCGCGGCGCCGGGTTCGGCCCGGAAGTCAAACGCCGGATCATGCTCGGCACCTACGTGCTCTCGGCCGGCTTCTACGATGCGTACTACGGCAACGCCCAGCGCGTGCGCACCCTCGTGCAGCGCGATTTCGCTGACGCATTTGCGAGCGTCGACGTGCTCGTCTCCCCGACGGCGGCGACGACGGCGTTCAAGCTCGGCGAGCGCGTGGACGATCCGCTCGCGATGTACCGCGGCGACTTCGCGACGATCCCGGTCAACCTCGCCGGGCTCCCCGCGCTCTCGCTGCCCGGCGGAGTCGCCGAGGGGCTGCCGGTCGGTCTGCAAGTCATTGCACCGGCCCGGGAAGACGCCCGGATGTACTCCTTCGCCGCCGCGATCGAAGCGCGAATCAATGCCGGTGGCGGCCCGATCCTGGAATCCGCGCCTGACCTCAAGGAGGCGAAATGACCGCAGTTGACTTTGACGACGCGATCAAACGTTACGATCCGGTTCTCGGGATCGAGGTGCACGTGGAGCTCGGCACGAAGACGAAGATTTTCGACGACGCCCCCGCCCACGTGGACGGCGAACCCAACGTCGCCATCAACCCGACCACGCTCGGCCTGCCCGGCTCGTTACCCGTGGTGAACAAGAAGGCGGTGGAGTACGCGATCCTCATCGGACTCGCGCTCAACTGCGAGATCACGGGGTACTCGCGGTTCGCGCGGAAGAACTACTTCTACCCCGACATCCCGAAGAACTTCCAGACTTCGCAGTCCGACGAACCCATTGCCTTCGACGGGCACGTGGACGTGGAGCTCGACGACGGTGAGGTTGTCCGGGTCGAGATCGAACGTGC
>CAMXUZ010000142.1 GCA_947251855.1 uncultured Ruaniaceae bacterium | reverse complement strand
AGGTGGCCCTTGCCGACGGCCCCGTCGCATCGGCCGCTCGGCCCGACTTTGAGGGAGCCGCGCCGAGAACGACATTGAGGTTGCTCGAAAACGAGATTGAGGTTGATATCTTCGACCAGGTCAACCCTAAAGTCGTTGTCGAGAACTCCGCAGGGCGATTCCGGGCGTGTCAGGGCGCTGCGGCGCAGCGGCTCCGAGAGCTCGTGCGGCGCGGAACACAGACGCGGGTGGCGGGAGCCACTCCCCCCCCCCCCGCCCAGGGGCATCGCCGCCAGCCATCGCCGCCAGCCAACGCGTCCTAGTCGGCCCGCACGCATACGTGGCGCGCGCACTGGCCAGCTTGACTACTGGCCCGCGCGCGTAAGCGGTCAGCGATCGCCGAGCCATCAGAGCGCTAGCCCAGATAGATGTATCTGAGGATCAGCAGACCGGCGAGGAGGTACATCATCCAGTGGGCTTCCTTCACCCGCCCGGAGAGGACCTTGATGAGCGCGTAGGCGATGATCCCGAAGGAGACGCCGTTGGCGATGGAGAAGGTGAACGGCATCGCAACGATCGTGAGGAATGCGGGCAGGGAATCACCGATGTCCGACCAGTCGATGTGCATGACGCCGCTCATCATGAGCGCGCCGATGATGATGAGCGCCGGGGCCGTCGCCGCTCCGGGCACGGCGCCGATGAGGGGCCAGAAGAACATCGACAGCAGGAACAACACGCCCGTGGTCACAGCGGTGAGGCCGGTTCGCCCTCCTTCTTCCACCCCCGCTGCGGATTCGACGTACGCGGTGGTCGTGGAGGTCCCGAGGGCCGCACCGACCATCGCGGCGAGTCCGTCCATGGAGAACACCGTCTTCGCGCGGGGCATCTCGCCGTGTTCGTCGAGGAACCCGGCACGCTGGCTCAGCCCGGTGAGGGTACCGGTGGCATCGAAGAAGTCCACGAAGAAGAAGGTGAACACTACCGACAGCAGGCCGAGGCCCAGCGCGCCACCGATGTCCATCTTGAAGGCGAGGTCGCTCGGCCAGAACGGCGCGGCGACGATCGAGCCGCCGAAGCCCTCGAAGGGAACAAATTCGCCCTCCTCGGCCCCCGGGTACACGGGGAGGCGGGCGGCGATCGCGATGATCGTCGTCGCGAGGATCCCCCACAGGATCGCGCCGGTCACCCGCAGCTTCATCAGCACCGCGATGATGATGAGACCCACGATGCTTAGCCATACGTGCGCGGCCCCGAAGTCGCCCATGCCGACCAGCGTCGCCGGATCGGCAACGACGATCCCGGCATTATCCATCCCCAGGAACGCGAGGAAAGCGCCGATGCCGGAGGTGATCGCGAACTTCAGGCTCAGCGGGAGTGCCTGCACGATGGCTTTTCGCACCCCGATGACGGACAGGACGATGAACAGTACCCCGGAGAGGAACACGGCACCGAGGGCGACTTCCCACGAGTAGCCCATCTGCCCCACGACGGTGAAGGCGAAGAAAGCGTTCAACCCCATGCCCGGGGCCTGTGCGAAGGGGAACCGCGCAATGACCCCCATCACGAGCGAACCGAGGAACGCGGCCATGCACGTGACCATGACGAGCTGGCTGAAGACGTTGTCCACACCCGGGATGACGATCGCCGAGGAGAGCACGTCGGGGTTAACGAAGATGACGTAGCTCATCGCGAGGAACGTCGTTAACCCCGCGCGAATCTCCCGCGGAACGTTCGTGCGATACTTCGAGATCTCGAAGAACTTATCAAAGCCATTCTTGGGAGGCAGGGGTTCGACCCTCGTCTCCACCGTGGCAGGCGTTTCGGTGCTCATTGCTCTCCTTTGGGCACGGGCAGTTGGGATTAGGAAAGTGCAGATGCTGAAAGAACTTTACCGGATGATTCGTCCCGGTGTGTCACTGCCACCCCATCGACGTAAACGGCAGCAATATCGGCTTCCGTCGCGAGGGTGAACAGCGACGCGAGCGCTGCACTGGGGTTGGGTGCTCCGCCGAGCACGTATGAGAAGGTGGAGCCGTCCGCGGGCGAGAAGTGGACGGCGTCGAATGCCATCCCCTCACTCAGATGCCCGACCTGGGGAAGGTTCAACGCGAGCGCCCCGGCACGGGTAGCCAGGTACAGCAGATGCGCCGGCGTGAGGGGGTATCCATCTTCGTGGAGCTGCTGTTGGAAGTAGGCCTGTAGGCCCTCTTTCACCAGGCACAGCCCGGTTCCGGCGCCGACGTCGGAACCGAGGGCGACCCGCACGCCTGCATCGATGTGGGCAGACAGCGGGAACAATCCGCTGCCCAACGAGGAGTTCGACGTCGGGCAGTGGGCAATACTTGACCCCGTTTGCGCGAGCCGGGCTAGCTCGGCACTCGTGGGGTGGACGTTGTGGGCGAGCACGGAGTGGTCCGTCAGCAGCCCGAAGGCGTCGTAGGTATCGGTGTAGGAGGCGAGGTGGGGGAACAGTTCCGCGACGACCTTGACCTCTTGGCGGCTCTCATTGACGTGGGAGGTGAAGAAGAGGCCGGGGGCGGAAGCGAAGGCCTCGGCGCACGCCTCTAACATCGCCTCCGTGGCCGAGAGGGAAAACCGCGGGGTGACGGCGTAGCGCAGGTTCCCCTTGCCGTGCCAGGCGTCGATGAGCCCGGCCATCTCCTCCCGCGCGGTCTGCGGCGTCGCATGGAGTTCTTCGCGCAGGTTTCGATCGGAGACGACGACGCCGGAGGTTATCCGCAGCCCCGAGCTCGCCGCGGCGTCAAAAAAGGTGTGCATCGCGGTTGCGTAGTGGGAGCCGAATACGAGCGCGCTCGTCGTTCCCGCGCTCGCGAGACCGCCGAGGAACCGGCCGGCGAGGTCGCGGGCATGGTCGTTATCGGCGAGGCGGACCTCCTGCGGGAGTGCGCACTCGTCCAGCCACTGCAGCAGCGGCATTCCCAGACCCCCGACGACGGGGAGCTGGGGATAGTGGACGTGGGTGTCGACCATGCCGGGGATGAGGAGCCCGTCGAAGCGAACGACCTCCGCCCCGGGGAAAGCTGCTTCGGCATCGTTGAGCCCGCCGCGGAGAACGATCCGACCATCGGTGACGGCCAGGGCGGTGGTCTCGGCGCGGAGCTCGCCGCCGGTGAAAGGGGACTCGGGCGTGTCCATGATGTGCCCGTAGTAAATCGTCGTCATTGTTAAGCCTTAGTGAGAATTCGGAGGAGGTCGGCGGCAACGCTCACAGCGATGACCGCGGGGTGTTTGCCGGAGATGTCCTGCACGCCGATGGGGGAGTGGATGGTTTCTACGGCTGCTTCGCTATGGCCGAGCTCGAGGAGCTTCTTGCGGAATCGCAGCCATTTCGCCCGCGACCCGATGACTCCGATGGAGGCGAGCCGCCCGTGGCGCAGCGCGGCGTCGCACAGGGTGAGATCCTCGGCGTGGTCGTGGGTGAGGATGAGCACGTGGGCCCCGGGCGGGAGCTGATCGAGCACGATCTCCGGGGCGGGCGGGTTGTGCAGCGTGACGTTCGCGTGGCCGCCGGTGATCACCTCGACTGTTCGCGGGCCGAGGATGTCTGCGCGCGAATCGGTGAGGTGAAGGTTCGCGTCGTGGCGAGAGAGGATCCGGGCGATCTCCTCACCCACGTGGCCGAGCCCGAACACAGCGATGACCGGGGGCGCGGGCACGTGTTCGAGGAGCACCTCCACCACGCCCCCGCAGCACTGGGTGCCGTGGTGGTTGCGCGCGTGTTCGTTGAGGCCGAACTCGAGCGTCTCCACGTGCGGGTAATCGCCGTTGGCGCGTTCGTGCTGGGTGAGCATCTCGCGGGCGGAATCGATGATGGTGGCTTCCATGTTGCCCCCGCCGATCGAGCCGTACGTCGCCTCCGCGCTCACCGCCATCTTCGCCCCGACATCCCGAGGGGAATGGCCGCGTACGGTGACGATCGTGGCGAGTACGGCGCGTGTGCCCGTGGCGGAGAGGTGCGCCAATCCCGCGAGCCAACCTTTGGTAGACATGTCTGTTCCTAGGCCAGCGCAGGTTCAGCAGCCGAGGTCCGCACCCGCTGCACGGACCAGAACACCGCTTCGGGGGTCGCCGGGGAGGCGAGGGTGACGGAAGTTCCCGGCCGGCCGAATGCTCCCGCGGCATCCCGTAGGGCCTCGCGCGCGGCGAAGGCGAGCATGAGGGGAGGTTCCCCCACCGCCTTCGATCCGTACACGCTCCCCGGTTCCGTCGCTTGCGAGTACGTGGCCACCCGGAAGTCGTGTGGCATCTCGGAGAAGGAGGGGATCTTGTACGTGCTCGGCCCGGGCGTGGTGAGGCGGCCGCGGCCGGGCCGGTCGGCGGTGTCCCACACGAGTTCCTCGAGCGTGAGCCACCCCGCGCCCTGGATGTAGCCGCCCTCGATCTGGCCGATGTCGATGAGTGGGGAGATCGCGTCCCCGACGTCATGGAGGATGTCGACCCGGCGGGAGACGTATTCTCCGGAGAACCCGTTCACCTCTACTTCGACAACTGCCGCGCCGTAGGCGAAGTACTTGAACGGGGAACCCTGGAACGTCGCCGCATCCCAGTGCAGCCCCTCGGTGCGGTAGAACCCGGTGGCCGAGAGGGAGACCCGTTGGAAATACGCCGCGTGGATCACTTCCTCCCAGGTGAGCGCGTGGTCGGAACCCAATCCCGTCACGTGCCCACGGGCAAAACGTACGTCGTCGGGATTGACACCGAGCATCGTCGCGGCCACGGGGGCGAGTCGGGTGAGGATCTTCTCGCACGCGTTCTTCACCGCACCACCGTTGAGGTCGGTGCCGGTCGAGGCCGCGGTGGCGGACGTGTTCGGCACCTTATCGGTGCGGGTGGGGGCGAGGCGCACCCGCTGCAGCGGCAGGCCGAGGGCGGTCGCGGCGACCTGGAGCATCTTCGTGTGCAGGCCCTGGCCCATCTCGGTGCCGCCGTGGTTGATGAGCACCGAGCCGTCCTTGTACACGTGCACCAGCGCCCCGGCCTGGTTGAACGCCGTGAGGTTGAACGAGATGCCGAACTTCACCGGCGTGATCGCCAGCCCCCGCTTGATGTGGGGGCTGCCCGCGTTGAACTCATCGATCTGGGCCCGGCGAGCGTCGTAGTTGCTCGTGACGGTGAGTTCCTCCCAGATGTTCGTCATCCGATCCGACTGCGGCACCTCCTGCCCGTACGGCGTCGTCTGCCCGACCTGGTAGAAATTGCGCTCCCGCAGTTCCTTCGCGCTGAGACCGAGTCGTGGTGCGACCTGGCCGAGGATGTCCTCCATCACGAGCATGCCCTGGGGGCCGCCGAAGCCGCGGAACGCGGTCTGCGAGGTCTTGTGAGTCTTTGCGATCCGCCCGGCCACCTGGAGGTTCGGTACGAAGTAGGCGTTGTCGATGTGGCACAGCGCCCGGGCGAGGACCGGTTCGGAGAGCTCCAGGCTCCACCCGCCGTCGGCGGTGAGCGTGGCGTCGAGGGCGACGATCTTGCCATCTGCGGTGAATCCCGCTTTCCAGGTGGAGTGGAACCCGTGGCGTTTGCCGATCATCGTCATGTCCTGCATCCGGTTGAGCCGCAGGCGCACCGGGCGGTTGGTGAGGCTCGCGCCGAGGGCAGCGACCGCGGCGAGCCAGTGCGGCTGCATCTCCTTACCGCCGAATCCGCCGCCCATGCGCAGGCACTGAACGGTGACCTCCGAGGCGCTCAGGCCGAGGACTTGGGCAACGATATCCTGCGTTTCGGAGGGGTGCTGAGTGGAGGACTGGATGAAAATCTGCCCTGCCTCGTCGACCATCGCGAACGAGGCCTGGGTCTCGAGGTAGAAGTGCTCCTGCCCGCCGAGCTCGAACTCGCCTTCGAACACGTGGTCCGCTTCAGCGAACCCTGATTCGATGTCCCCGCGCGCGAGGACGGGTTGGGAGCCTTGGAAGGAGCCCGCCGCAATCGCTTCCTTCGGGGTGAGGATCGCGGGGAGTTCGGTGAAGTCCACCTCGACCGCCTCGGCGCCCTTCCGGGCGGCATCCTCGGTTTCCCCGAGCACCCACGCAACGGGGTGCCCGTACATGCATACCTCGCTGGGGAAGAGGGGCTGATCCCGCTTGATCCCGCCGTCATTGAAGCCCGGCACGTCATCGGCCGTGAGGATCTTGACGACGCCGGGCAACGCCGCGGCCGCGCCGGTTCGGATCTCCTCCACTCGCGCGTGGGCGACGTGGACTTGCACCGGCCATGCGTGGAGGACGCCCGTGTGCCGCGGCGGGAGGTCGTCGGTGTAGAGCGCCCGGCCGGTCACGTGCTCAATGGCGCTCTCGTGGGGGATGGTCTTGCCCACTTCGGAATCGCGTGGGATGTCCGCGAGCGGGCGGGTCTGGTAGTAACTCATTTGTTCACCTCCGCGAAGAAGCGCAGGACCGCTTGGGAAGCGGACTGCGCGCGGTATTCGCTACTGGCCCGGTGGTCGCCGATGGGCGTACCTTCCGTTGCCAGGATGCCGGCGGCGTTGTCGAAGGTCTCCTGCGTGAACGGGCGGCCCTCGAGCGAGGTTTCTGTGGATAAGGCCCGGATCGGGGTGGCCGCCATTCCACCTAATCCGATCCGGACCTGGTTCAGGGTGCCGCCATCGATGTGGGCGGCGATCGCGACCGCGACGGAGGAAATATCGTCGAAGCGGCGCTTGGCGATCTTGTAGAAGCGGGCGTGGGGTGCGACCGGGGTGGGGATCCGGATGGACTTGATGAGCTCGCCGGGTTCCCGCATGCTCTGGCGGTAGCCGGTGAAGTACTCACTCAAGGGAACCTCCCGTTCGCCCTGTGCCCCGGCGAGCACGAGCGAGGCGTCGAGGGCGAGGAGCACGGGGGCACCGTCACCGATCGGGGAGCCGGTGCCGAGGTTGCCGCCCAGCGTCGCACCGTTTCGGATGAGCTTCGAGGCGAACAGCGGGAGGAGGTCGGCGAGGATGGGAACCTCATCACCGAGCTGGTGCTCGATCTCGGTGAGGGTGAGTCCCGCCCCGATCTCCAGGGTGCCCGGGCTGTGCGTAAAAGTCTTGAGTTCCTGGAGTTGATCGAGGGCGATCGTCAGGGGCGCGCGGTGGAACCGGACGGCGACGTCCACCCCCCAGTCGGTCCCGCCGGCAAGGAGGACGGCCTCCGGTTCGTTCTGCAAGAGCGCGAGCGCCTCGGACAGATCCGCCGGCCGCACGAAGGCGCCCTCGGGGTGGTCCAACGAGAGCGGCCGGGAGATCGGAGCGGGCCGCGAGAGCCTCTCGGCGAGGGCGTCGCCCTCGGTGGGGCTCTCGGGAAGGGCGTAGGCGGCGTCGCGAATCGGGCGGTAGCCGGTGCAGCGGCACAGGTTCCCGGATAGGGCATGCAGGTCGAACCCATTCGCCCCCAGCTCCGGGTCCGACCCGCACGCCGGCTCGTCAGCGGCACCGCCGCAAAGGTTGGAGCCGCAGATCTCGGCGCAGGTCTTGCGTTCCGGTCGGTAGTACTCCGCCGCCATCGAGGAGATGAAGCCCGGGGTGCAATACCCGCATTGAGAGCCGCCGCGCATGGCCATCTCGTACTGCACGGGGTGAAGTTCCTCGCCCTCGGCGAGCCCCTCGGAGGTGTACACCTCCTGGTCGGCCAGCGCCGCCGCGGGTAGCAGACACGAGTTGATCGCCGTCCAGCGGGTGCCCCCGTTGCCATCCGGGCGGGAGACCATGACGGCGCAGGCGCCGCATTCCCCCTCCGCGCAGCCTTCCTTGACGCTGGTCAGGCCCTTGCTCCGAAGGAAATTCAGCGCCGTGGTATGGGCACCCGCATCACTGACATCAAGCTCCGTGCCATTGACGTTGATCGCTGCATGGGTCTGCGAAATCGCGGAATCGGTCATGGCGTCCTCCAATGCTCACCGGTTCTTAGCGCTTCTGTGGGCTGTCGCATGGTTGCGGACCAGTGAGGCCGGATGCCACGCTCAGGTTATCCATGCAGAACAGAACGTAGCCGATGAGATAGACATTACATCATGAATCCAGGAATGGAAACACTTTTCCACGATGCGGTCATTCCGGGCAGTGGTTGGCCGGGGGATCCAGCGAGCGAAACCACCCCGGTTACGCCCCTGGCCGGTTCTGTCTCGGAGCTCGCAAATTCTTCGCCTGACCTGCAGGAACTGTCCGCACGCGTATCCGTTTGCCGGGCCTGCCCGCGGCTCGTGGCGTGGCGCGAAGAGGTCGCGCAGACGAAACGAAAAGCGTACGCGAACGAGACGTATTGGGGGCGGCCCGCGCCCGGTTTCGGTGACGACGAGGCGGGCCTGGCCATCGTCGGGCTTGCTCCCGCCGCGCATGGAGCGAACCGTACAGGCCGGGTGTTCACCGGCGACCGCACGGGAGACTTTCTGACGGCGGCGCTCGCCCGGGCGGGTTTCGCGAACCAA
>CAMXUZ010000141.1 GCA_947251855.1 uncultured Ruaniaceae bacterium | reverse complement strand
AGGCGGGCGAGGGGCGCGAGGAGAACTGCTCGCCCTCGCCGAACACTCCGGTGCACTCCTGGCCACGTCAGCCGTCGCGGCCGGGTTATTCTCCGGTGAGGAGTGGAACCTCGGTATTTCCGGGGGCTTCTCCTCACCCGTCACTGCGCGGCTCATCGCCGAGGCGGATCTCCTCGTCGGGTGGGGGTGCGCCCTCAACATGTGGACGACGCGCCACGGTCGGCTCATCGGGGAGGGGACGCAGGTGGTCCAGGTCGACGACACCCCGACCGCGCTCGGCGCCCACCGAACGATCGACCTGGGCATACACGGCGACGTCGCCCGCACCGCCGCGATGATGCGAGACCTCCTCGAACAAGAAGGAGCGGCGCCGAATGCGGGCTACCGCACGCGAGAGGTGCAGCAGCTGCTCGAAGCCTCGAGCTGGCCGGACCTGCTGTTCCAGGACTCGAGCGAAGCGGCCCGAATCGACCCGCGAACCCTCACCCTGGAACTCAACTCGATGCTCCCCCAACCGCGGGTGATCGGAATCGACTCGGGCAATTTCATGGGGTACCCCGCGGCCTACTTCGACCACGCCGACGAACGCTCGCTATGTTTCACGCAGGCCTTCCAGTCGATCGGATTGGGGCTCGCCACCGCGATCGGCGCGGCTATCGCAGAGCCGGACCGGCTGGGCATCGCCGCCGTCGGCGATGGCGGGGCGGCGATGTCCTTGGCGGAGCTAGAAACGATCTCCCGGCTGGAACTGCCGATGATCGTGGTCGTCTATAACGATTCGGCCTACTCCGCCGAGGTGCACCATTTCGCCGGTGAGAACCATGACCAGGTGCGGTTTCCCGACGTGGATTTCGCCCGCGTCGCAATCGGGTTGGGTTTCGAGGCGCTCACTGTGAGGACGCGCGCCGATCTCGCGCCCGTGCAGGAATGGCTGCGACGGCGAGAACGTCCGCTCCTCATCGACGCGAAAGTCACCTCCCGAGAGCCCGCCTGGTGGCTGAGCGAGGCCTTCGGGCATTGATCGATGGGACCAAAGGCCGTGATCTGCCCGGGGAAGGCGGCAGCGGACATAGAAGAACGGGACCCGAGGAGGTCCCGTTCTATTGGCTAGGGCGAAAGAGTTGCTCCTAGCGGAGCCAGGGGTTCTTCTGAACCAGAGGGGTGGTGCTCCACCACTTGCCAAGGCCCCACGTGTCCCCGGCTAGTGTCATTGCGGGGATGATGAGAAGTAGCGCTTCGTACCAGTGGGAGTCGAGGATCGGGTTCGTCGCGCCCCGGATCATTTCGCCGTCGACGATGGTCGTAGCAGTCGGCAGGTCGGCGAGGAACATGAACAGCATGAGGATGGTCCCGCCGACCGCAGCGATCCGCAGCCCGGCACCGGTGATCATCGCGATCCCGATCCCGAACAGTCCGAGCATGAAGAACCAGTCGCCGAAGGAGTTGCCGAAGATGCTGAAGAAGCTCGCGAACGGGCCCTCGATCCCGGCGATGTACCCCTGAGCCGGGGAACCACCGTTGATCCACGCCGCGTCGGCGGTGGTGGAATAGTTCAGGCCGAACAGCTTGTCGAGGAACGGCCACAGGAACCCGAATCCGATAATGATCCGGGCCACGGCGAGCACCTTGCGCAGTGCTGGGCTGGTGACGATGTCTTCTTGGCGCCGCACCCGAGGGGTGTCCAGTGGGCGGGGCTTCATTTCGGTAGTCATGGTTGCTCCTAGCGAAAACTTGCTCCTCGATCTGAGGATGGCTCCATCCTTGCGCCCGGGCAGCAACCTGTCACGGGCCAAACGTCCCGACTTCTTGCACTTCTTCTCTCGAGATGCGACCGATCCGGGTGGAATCGGGAGTTAGGTCCTAGTTCTCACGGGCGAGTGATCTGCAGCCCGGTCTTATGGGAGTGCACGGTGAGATAGCGCAAGCCTGCCGACCCCGCTCGAATCGCCCGCCGCGAGTGCTTGGGCAGCCAGACAAGGTCACCGGCCCCGACGGCAACCTCGTCGATCTCGGTGCTCACCCCTCCCTGCCCATCGACGACGATCATCAGGACGTCGATCCCCGGGCCCGCGTGAGCCGCGATTTCACCTTCGGGAGCGATCGCGATGAGATTGGAATCCAGGTCCCGATCCGCCACCTCGATTTTCCAGCGTACTTCCGTTGCGTCCGTTGCTGCGGCGGCGAGGGCACGGGTGTTGCCCACGATCTGCGGCAGCGCGGTCCTCGCGGTCTTGAGGAGCTCCACTCGCCAGAGCGCCGGCCCGGATTCGAGATCCCGCCAGGAGAAACTTCGCGGAAAGTCCCGCTCGAACTGGCCGCGGAGCTCGGCAAGGTCGCGATCAGCGATGAGCGTGAGCGGCTCACCGACGCCGAGGTCGCGGAACGCGCGGTAGGCCTGCGCGTGGCCGCCCGCCGGGGGAATTGATCGAAGGTCTAACTCCATGGACGCACTCCCACTTTAAAAATATATTCCAACGAGTTATTGGATAAACTGTACTCATGGAACGACCAATGGGACGACGCCAGCAAATCCTCGAGGCTCTACGCGGGGCCACGACGGCGAAGACGGTGAGCGAACTCGCACGCCTGCTTCGCGTGCACGGGAATACGGTGCGGTTCCATTTAGAATCCCTCCTCGCCGACGGTCTCATCGAGATTGAGGACGACGAATCTGCTGAGCGGTCTGTTGGTCGCCCCGCCATCCGCTACCGCGCGATCGCCCGGGTCGCGCCCTCGCAGATGCGGCACACCGAAACCCTCGTGAAGCTCCTCCTGGGCGATCTCGCCGCCGATCCGGACGGGGCGGCCCGAGCCGAGCAGATCGGACAACGGTGGGGCCGGGCACAAGCGGAGAAGACCGAGACCGGGGTGAGTCCCGCGCCGTTGCACAGTGATGTCAACGCGCTGTGCACGCTGCTCGAGGACATGGGGTTCGAATCCGACCCACCCTCGAATTCCGACATCTACATCAAGTCCTGCCCATTCGTGGACGAGGTGCAGATGGAGCACGTAGAAGAAGCACGAAAGGCGGGCACTCGCGTACTGCCCCCGGTCTGCGCGGTGCACCTGGGAGTGATGAAGGGGGCGTTGGCGCAATGGGACGCCGAGGTCGCCGTCAATGATCTCGCCCCCTTCGCACGGGTGGATCGCTGCCGGATCTCCCTGCGGCGTGAACGGTAGACATCAAACGGAATCGTCGTGACCTAGGATGGGAGGCGTGAGTTTTCAGCTTTGCCGCCGTCAAGTCCTGGGGATCGGAGCAGGGATCGCTGCTGCAGGCGTGCTCGCGGGCTGCTCGGAGACCACGGAGGAGCTCGAGGAAGGAACGGTGCTCGCAGACGCGGCTGACATCGCCGAAGGCGAGGCGATCCCCGTGGCTGTGGGGGACACCTCGATGATCCTCACTCACACTCCGGAGGGCACCTTCCGGGCCTTCAGTGCTGTCTGCACGCATCAGGGCTGCAACGTCGTCCCCGACGCCGGGCACCCAGAGATCCTCGAATGCCCATGTCACCGCTCTGAGTTCGACACCTACACAGGAGCAGTTCTCAAAGGCCCCGCGGAGGAGGACCTGCCTGAATTCCCCGTGACCGTGCGCGAGGGGAAGATCGTTGCGGACTAGGCGCTCCCGCCCAGCACGAGCATTCGTCGCCGCCTCCGCCGTGGTGATGCTCACCGCCTGCGGGCTCCCGAGCACGCTCGGGGGCGGGGAAGACGAGACCGACGGCTCCCGCGACACCCCCCGCGAGCCCCCCACAGAACTCCACCCCGGTTTACGCGATTGCGCACCGGAGGGCAGCGATGATTCCCTCAGCCTCGCCGACTCCGATCTGGAGGCGGCAACCTGGTCGACACCCGCGGGCTTCCACGACGTCTCCAGCTATTACCACGAAGACAACCCAGTGGAAGACATCGGCTGGATCTGGGTAGCGGCGCCCGAATCGCTCCCGAATCGCACCCTCGACGTCATCAGCGTGAATTACTACACGGGTGTCGGCTGGAATGAGCACACTGATGACTGCGAGGCGGTGCCGTTGGAAGCGGTGGAGGAACGCCTCGCCCAGTATCGCACCCAGATCGGTGCGAAGGAGCTCTCGGAGGCGGAGATGACCGAAATCAACGGATACCCGGCGATCAAGCAGGATCTGCGGCTCAACGACTACGACTATGAGGGCTACTGGCTGTTCTCCACCACCCAGCTACTGCACGTGTACTGCCAGTGGGAGAACCCCGAAATGGAATCGGAGATCCGCCAGGGCTGCAGCGACCTCGTGAGCTCGTTGAAGGTACCTTAACCGCGCGGGTCGGCAAACGCGACGGCGGTAACCGTGCCCGGCGCGACCTCGGTGAACCCGGCGTCGCGCACCGGTAAGGCACCCGGCTGCGTGCTCAATGCGCGGATTTCGGACGGCGAAACGAACGAGAGCGTGAACCACGGCTCCGGCGCGCCCCCGGTCTGGTTGAGGAACCACCGCCACGCGGCGTGGGCGACCTGGGCGGCGGCCTTGCCGG
>CAMXUZ010000140.1 GCA_947251855.1 uncultured Ruaniaceae bacterium | reverse complement strand
CACCGCGGGAGCGGGCGAGGTGGTTGTTGAGCACGATGCGGTTATCGATGACGAGCTTTGCCGGCATCGCGCGCACCGAGGTCGCGGTGGGGACCTGCAGGGAGGTCTCCATGTTGGTGACGACCCTTGCCGCCGGTCCGCGCAGGCGCTCGACTTCGTCATCGCCGCCGGCACTGCGCGGCGTGCCCGGTTCCTGGACCTGGGTGTAGGCCGCGGTCGGAGCGACGGCCACGGGCTCGGCGATCTCGGGAACCTCCGTCACCGCGGCGTCCTCACCAACATCGGCAGGGATCGGGGCGGATTTGGGGGCCGCGGAGGTCGCGGGCTTCTCATCCGCGGGCGCGCTCGGCGCTTGCCGGGGAGCCGACTCTGCGGGCTCGGTGGCATGGTTCTTCGACTCAGTGGAAGCGGCGGCGGTAGAATCGGGTCGGTGTTTGGCGAAGAAGTCTCGCCACTCTGGTCCAACAGCTTCAGGATCGGCTAGGAACTTTTCATATTGCTCTTCGATGAGCCATTCGTTCCCACCAAAGCTCTCGGTAAAGGACGCTGGGTCATGAGGTGCCTGTGCGGACACGGGGGAGATCGCCTCTTCCACTCTCCAGTGAATATGTTCACCTCCAACCCTAGGCGATCAGCGCCGAATTTCTCGCACCCAGGTGGGGTGAATAACGTAATTTTCTTCCCCGAGCGGAGTTGGGTGCGGGCGATGTCAAGTCCGGGCAAAGACCAGGTCACTGTTCGCACCGAGAACCGTGTGTACTTCGTTACCCCCACGGCATTCCGCACTCGGGAATCTGCGGTGACGATTCCTTCCCGAGGAGCCGGCGACCTTGTCGAGGGAGCCGTAGCCGGCGGTGCGAACGCGAACGCAATTGCCGCCGTCGGCGTCGCTAGGCGGTGGGGGAGACGGGCAGGGAGACCCGAATGAGCGCGCCGATATTTCCCGGAGGGTCGACGACGGCGATCTCGCCTCCGTGCAAGCCCACCGCCCAGCGCGCGATCGCGAGCCCCAGCCCGGTCCCGCCCGTCGTGGGCTGGCCGGCGTGGGTGGGGGAGTTGCCCCGTTCGAATCGTTCAAAAATTCGTCGCCGATCCTCCTTGGGGATCCCCCCGCCCTCATCGTGCACGTCGATGAAGATGCGCTCGCCCGCCCGCCTGGCAGAGATCGTCACGACGCCGTCGGTGGGCGAGTGCCGTACCGCGTTCTCCAGCAGGTTCGCGAGCACCTGGCGCAGCCGGGCCTCATCGGCGGTGATGGTGAGGTCTGCGGGGTGGGATTCCACTCGCCACGTGAGCGCCTTCGCGCTCGTGTGCCGGGCGTCGTTGATGACGTCCTTCAGGAAGGGGCGCAGTGGGATCTCCTCCAACGACAGGTCCGCGGCACCCGCTTCCAACCTGGACAGGTCGAGGAGGTAGGACACGAGCCGGGAGAGCCGTTCGGTTTGGGCGAGGGCAGCCTCCAGCGCCGCGGGATCCGGTTCGATGACCCCATCGGCGAGGTTCTCCATCTGCGCCCGCAACGCGGCGACCGGGGTGCGCAGCTCGTGGGAGACGTTCGCGTCCATCTCCCGGCGTTGAGCATCGAGGGAATCGAGATCGGCAGCCATCGAGTTAAACGCCGCGGCGAGCTCTCCCACCTCGTCCTGAGAGTTCGTCGTCACCCGGGTGGAGTAGTCGCCCTGGGCCATCCGACCGGCGGCCGCTGTCATCTCCCGCAGCGGCCGAGTCATGCCCCGAGCGAGGATCTGGGTAACGAGGAGGGAGGCGATGAATGCAACCGGGAACGTACGCAGCACCCCGAACCCGAACCGCAGTCCCGCCCACGTGACGATCATATAGATCACCACCGTGGCCACGATGATGTACCCGAGCTTGGCTTTGATCGAACGCACCGGGTCCAGCGGCCGTAGATCCCGGTCCCGGGCGCGGGACCAGAACGACCCGCTCGAGTGCCGTTTGGGTGCAGGGGTGGGGTTCATGGGGCGAACTCAGGAGGCGGGTTCGAGCGCGTAGCCGACCCCGTGCACCGTGCGGATGAGGTCGGAGCCGAGTTTGCGCCGCAACGCTTTGATGTGGGAGTCCACGGTGCGCGTGCCCGAGGCATCGGCCCAGTCCCACACCTCCGCGAGCAGCCGCTCCCGGGAGAGCACGGTGCGTGGGCTCTGCGCAAGGCACACGAGCAGGTCGAACTCCGTGGGGGTGAGGTGGGCTTCCTCCTCCCCGCGGAACACGCGCCGCGCCCCGCGGTCGATCGAGAGGTCCCCGAGCGTGATCGGTGGCTCCCCGCTCGCGACCGAGGCGGCCGCCGAAGCGCGTTCCACGCGCCGAAGGAGCACCTTGAGTCGCGCCACCAGTTCCCGCATCGAGAATGGCTTCGTCATGTAATCATCCGCGCCCACCCCCAGCCCGATGAGCATGTCCATCTCGTCATCGCGGGCGGTGAGCATGAGCACCGGCGGCGGGAGCGCAAGGTCCGCCTGGATCCGGCGGCACACTTCCAACCCATCGATGCCCGGGAGCATGACGTCCAGCACCACGAGATCAGGCCGCAGTTGGTTCGCCGAAGCGACCCCGCTGTGGCCGTCAACGGCGACGTGGGGGACCCAGCCTTCCGCTTGGAGACGGCGAGCGATCTGGTTCGCGATGTCCGGTTCGTCCTCAATTATGAGCACAACGGGCGCGTCGTGATTTCCTGCCATGTGTTTACTGTGGCACAAACCTCAAGACAAGCGGGGGAAGCCGGGTGTAATGAGTCGGGGGGTGCGGCTAGAGTATTGGCCACAATGTCTGGTCATAGTGGCCCAGTTGAGGCAGTGGCATGATCCTCGACTGGATATTTGTCGGTATAGGTGTCGTACTCACGCTCGGCACCTTCGTCTTCGTTGCGGCCGAGTTCGCCCTCGTTGCCTTGGACCCCGCGGTCATCGATCGGCTCGCGACCGACCCCGATCCGGCGACGGCCCGTAAAGCCGGGCGCGTGTCCAAGGCGCTGCGGCACCTTTCCACGGAGCTCTCCGGGGCGCAGGTGGGGATCACCCTCACCACCGTGCTGCTCGGCTACACGATGCAAGCGGCGATCGCGAACCTCATCGGGGCCGCGTTCGCCCACACCGAGCTCGCGGCGGCGGTGGCGGCGGTCATCGCCGTCACCCTCTCCCTCATCATCGTCAACGCGTTCTCCATGCTCGTGGGTGAACTCATTCCCAAGAACTGGGCGATCGCCGATCCCGTGCGAGTAGCGATGCTCGTCTCGCCGGTTCAGCGGGGATTCACTGCGCTGTTCCGGCCCCTGATCGTCATGCTCAACGCATCCGCGAACGCGATCTTGCACCGGTTCGGGATCGAACCGAAGGAGGAACTGTCCGGAGCGCGGTCCGCCCCGGAGTTGGCCTCGTTGGTACGCCACTCGGCGCAGGCGGGAACCCTCGATGTCGGCACGGCGACCCTGCTCACCCGTTCGATCGCGATGAATGAACTCAGCGCGGTCGATGTGATGACCGACCGGCTCCGCCTCGAGACCCTGCGGAAGGATGACACGGTCGCCGATCTGCTCGAGAAGGCATACGCCACGGGTTTCTCCCGATTCCCGCTCATCGGGGAGACCTCCGATGAGATCGCTGGGGTCGCGACGCTGCGCCGGGCGATCGCCGTTCCCTACGAGAAGCGCGGAGACGTGCCCGCCGGTGCGGTGATGGAACCCATCTCCAGCGTCCCGGAGACGATGAATCTTGCGCCCTTGCTGCTGGAACTGCGAAACCTGGGCGCCCAGATGGCCGTCGTCGTCGATGAGTACGGCGGCACTTCCGGAATCGTCACCCTCGAAGACGTCGTCGAGGAGATCGTCGGGGAGGTCGCGGACGAGCACGACCGGCTCCGGCTCGCCGTTCGCGCGGTCGGGCCGGGAACCTGGCTGATCCCGGGCACGCTGCGCCCCGACGAACTGGAGACCTACACCCAGATCAGCGTTCCGAACGACGCCTCCTATGAAACCATCGGCGGGCTGATCTTGAACGAACTCGGCCGCTTGCCCACCGTCGGTGAGAACGTCGAATTCCCCGGAGTCACCCTCACCGTGGAACGGCTATCCGGGCGCCGGATCGAACAAGTGCGGGTGCGAGGGGAGGACAGCGAATGAGCGTAACGACGGCGCTCCTGCTCGCCGCGGTGCTTCTCCTCGCCAATGCGTTCTTCGTCGGTGCGGAGTTCGCGATCATGTCCGTGCGGCGGGCGCAGCTCGAACCCCTCGTCGAGGAGGGGGTGCGAGGTTCCAAGACGACGATGTACGCCGTCGAACACGTCTCGCTCATGCTCGCCGCAGCCCAGCTCGGCATCACCGTGTGTTCGACCGGGTTGGGGGCCGTGGCCGAGCCCGCGCTCGCGGGGTTGGTGGAGGCGCCGTTGGTGCGCCTCGGACTGCCCGCCCAGACCTCCCACGTGATCGGTTTCCTCGCTGCGCTCGCGATCGTCATCTACCTGCACGTGGTGCTCGGCGAAATGGTCCCCAAGAACCTTGCCGTGGCGGGCCCCGAGCGGGCGGCGCTGTGGTTCGCGCCGCCGCTGGTGTGGATCGCGCACGTCATCAAACCCATCATCAGCGTGCTGAATTCGATCGCCAACGGCGTGCTGCGGATGTTCGGCGTGGAGCCCAAGAGTGAGGTGAGCGCCACCTTCACTGCGGAGGAGGTAGCCTCGATCGTCGCTCGTTCCCAGGCGGAGGGGATCTTGGAGGATGAGGTGGGCCTCCTGTCGGGCGCGCTGGAATTCTCCGGCTCTCACGCGGGGGAAGTGATGGTGCCTCTCGATGGGGTCGTCTCCCTTCCCAGCGGGGTGAATATCGCCGAAGTCGAGGCTGCGGTCGCGCGGACCGGCTTTTCGCGCTTCCCGGTGCATAACGATGCGCAGGAGATCATCGGTTATCTCCATGTCAAGGACACGTTGTACGCCAAGACGGCGGAGGAACGGGAGGAACCCGTTCCCTCCTGGCGGGTCCGGGCCCTGACCAACGCCCGCAGTACCGATGACATTGAGGATGTCCTCACGTTGATGCAACACTCCGGCGCCCACCTGGCGCTGGTTTCCGGACCCGAGGGGCAAGAGCCGCTCGGCGTGATCTTCTTGGAAGACATCCTGGAAGAACTCGTCGGCGAAGTGCGAGATTCCACGCAACGCTGGGGCCGGTAGCTGCGGGGCCAGATGTGAACAGGATGAACAATTCTGTGTTGTTATGCACAACCTGTCGGCGGGGACGGAAGAAAAGCGTTATGGTTCTACAGGCAGGTTTTCCCACACGAAGAAAATCTGCGTCAAGCCCCTGTTATTTTCCCTAGGTAGCTGTGCCGGAGGCCGTGTGAACACTCAGCGATATACAGCCGCTGAGGCGTACCCAACCCGCCGCTCTCTCCGGGAAGCTGAGAAGCGAGCGAGGAGAGGTCAACGACGCACCTTCTCGCCCGTCACCCCGGAACGTGGAACGAAGGCGACCGCGCCCGAGCTCGCCTCCCGTATCCCCGAGCGCACTTACGCGAAGCTCGGCCAGGAGTACCGGGTCCCGCAGATCCCGTTCCCGCCTGTGCGCGGGGAGTCCGAGCCCGTGAATTTCCCGATCATCCCTGAACAGGTCGACGATCTCCCCCAGGCGCCGAAACCCGCAGCCAAGCGAGGCCGGCTCGTGCCGCGGATGGCGATCCTAGGGAGCCTCGCCGCAGCCACGACGGTGATCCCCCTCAATGGTCCACCGACGTCGGCCGCGAACGCGGAGGAAGGCGTGGAGTACGGCGCGACCGACGTGCTTGACGTGCTGATGGATGTTGATCCCGAGGTCGCCGCCGAATCCGAGGCCGACGCGCTCAGCGCGGACCCGATGGTCGGGGTGCGCGCCGCGGTGTCTGCGAGCCGGAATACCGAACGGGAACCGGGATCGTGCAGCGCGCTCGCAGGTAGCGTCAACGGCGCCGCCGCTGCTGAGGTCGCCTCCCGGGCCCCGGAAGTGGTCATGCCCCTCACCGACGGCAGTTACCGGATCTCCTCCCGTTACGGGCACCGCTCGCTGTGGGGTCGATACTCCCTTCACTCCGGGGTCGACTTCGCTGCGTCTGCCGGGACCCCGATCCATTCGATCGCCGACGGCGTCGTGGAGTACACCGGCCCGGGGAAAGCGGGCCGCTCGAGCATGCTCATCATCGTGCGCCACGAGATCAACGGCGAAACGATCCGTTCCTGGTACGTGCACATGTACAGCAACGGGGTGTACACCACGCCGGGGCAACAGGTGAAAGCCGGCGAGGTCATCGGGGCCGTGGGATCGAACGGCAACTCCACCGGTCCGCACCTGCACTTTGAGATCCATCTCGATGACAACCTCACCACGACCGATCCGGCCGCGTGGTTAGCGAATAACGGAGCGGTTCCCCTCGATCAGGAAACCCGCGACTGCTTGCAGCAATAGCTTCCTCGCGCTGCGGCGAGTGAGGCGCAGAGCCTTACCTGACCCCAACGCATCTCGGCAATGACTCACACCGCCGAGGCGCGTTCACGAGAGGGTGAGCCCCCATTGCAGCTGCCACGAGGTGCCGGGGGCGAGTGCGTGGAGGCGGTCACCGGTTCTGAACGCGTTCGCCGGGCAGGTCATCGGTTCCACCGCGAGACCCGGCCGTGGCGCGGGTGAGGGGTCGGAGCACAGCTGCCACACGCGCAACGGTTCGCGCATCCACGCGGCAACCGTGGCGCCGTCGTCGCCGTGCAGGTACACCCAGGATCTTCCCGACTCATCGAAGCGTGGCATTCCGAACGCGTCGTCGTGCCGGAGATCACCCAGCGGCTTCCCGCCACGGAAATCGAATTCGCGGGGAACCTGCTCCTCCGCCACGGGCAGGAGGCGGGCATCGGAGCGGAACCACGTGCCCACATCCGCCGTGAGGGTCGCTCCCTCCAGACCGCCGGGCCCGGCGGCGAGCCACGGGTGGAACCCGACCCCGAACGGCGCGGTCCTCCCGCCGTGGTTCTCCGCGCGGAAATCCACGGTGAGGTCGGCTCCATCGAGCAGGTAGGCCACTGACAGGCGCAACGGGAAGGGATAGCCCGCACTTGCGGCGAGATCGACAGTGAACTCCGCGTGCCCGGGCGTGACCTGCGCCGGCTGCCACGGCTCGGTCATCACGAGCCCGTGAATCGCGTTGTTTCGCTCCGGTTCGGTGAGAGGGAGGCGGTATTCCTCTCCCTCCCACGAGTAGGTGCCCGCATCGATCCGGTTCGGCCACGGCGCGAGCACCGCACCGTGGGCGCCCCAGGGAAGCTCCTCTCCGAAC
>CAMXUZ010000139.1 GCA_947251855.1 uncultured Ruaniaceae bacterium | reverse complement strand
CGAGCTCTCGGCGGATCACTCCTGCGGCCCGCCCCACCACTCTCGGCGGATCACACTTGCGCGCCGCCCCACCGGGTCCCACCGGGTCCCCAGCGGACCCGTGCGCGCGGGGAGCGGAGTGTCCCTTAGACTGGATGGCCTATGGGTTACTACTTGACGACAGCGATTGCCTACCCGAACGGGGCCATTCACATCGGGCACGCCTATGAGTACATTGCGGCCGACACGATCGTCCGGTTCAAACGACTGGACAATCACGAGGTCTTCTTCTGCACCGGCACCGATGAGCACGGGCTGAAGTTGCTCCAGGCTGCGAACAAGCTCGGCATCACACCCAAGGAGCTCGCCGACGACAACGCGAAGAACTTCCGCGACACGCAGCTCGCCCTCGGATCGACCTTCGACCGGTTCATCCGCACGACCGACGAAGACCACTACGCGACCTGCCAGGCCATCTGGCGCAAGCACGAAGAGGCCGGTGACATCTACCTCGACACCTACTCCGGCTGGTACTCCGTCCGCGACGAGGCCTACTACACGCAGGACGAGACCGAGGTCGTCGACGGTGTCCGCCTGTCCAAGGAGACCCACACCGAGGTGACCTGGACCGAAGAGGAGTCCTACTTCTTCCGGCTGTCGAAGTACCAGGACAAGCTGCTCGAACTCTACGAGAACCACCCTGAGTTCATCGGCCCCGACTCCCGTCGCAACGAGATCGCCTCCTTCGTCGCCTCCGGGCTCAAGGACCTCTCGGTCTCCCGCACCACCTTCGACTGGGGTGTGCCGGTGCCCGGCAACGACAAGCACGTGATGTACGTGTGGATCGACGCCCTGACGAACTACATCACCGCCGCCGGATTCCCGGACGACGAGGAGAAGTTCGCGAAGTGGTGGCCCGCCGACGTCCACATCATCGGCAAGGACATCATCCGCTTCCACAGCGTCTACTGGCCCGCGTTCCTCATGAGCGCCGGCATCGAGCTGCCGGGGCGCGTCCATGCCCATGGCTTCCTCTTCAACTCCGGTGAGAAGATGTCGAAGTCCGTCGGCAACGTCGTCGACCCCCTCGACCTCGTCGACGCCTTCGGACTGGACACCCTGCGCTTCTTCCTCTTCCGCGAGTTCTCCTACGGCCACGACGGCTCGTACACGAAGGACTCGATCATCACCCGTAAGAACTCCGACCTCGCCAACGAGTACGGCAACCTCGCCCAGCGGTCGCTGTCGATGATCCAGAAGAACTGCGACGCCCAGGTTCCGCAGCCGGGTGAGCTCACCGAGGCGGACGAGAAGCTCCTCGCCCTCGCCCGTGCCGTACCCGACACCGCCCGTCGCCACGTCGACACCCAGGCCCTCCACCTCTACGTCGAGGCCTGCTGGAAGGTGCTTTCGGAGGCAAACCGCTACTTCTCCGCTCAGGAGCCGTGGAAGCTGAAGAAGACCGATCCGGATCGCATGGCCACCGTGCTGTGGGTGACGATCGAGGTCGTGCGCATCATCTCCATCCTCATCCAGCCGGTCATGCCCGAATCCGCGGGCAAGATCCTCGACCTCCTCGGTGTGCCCGCGGGCGTCGGTGAGGCCGGTGCGAAGGTCCTGCCGACCGCCGTCGATTCCGGCTCCGGCGCCGAGGCGATGGGAGCCGTATCCGCGAGCGCGTCCATCGGCGTCGCCGCCGGTGCCGCCTACGCTTCGGCCGCCCTGGCACCGAATGTCGCCGAGGCCGCTGCCGATGGAATCGCCGCCGCCGAGGCGGATCCCCGGTCGTTCGCGGCCGTCGAGTCCCCGCTCGAGCCGGGCACACCCCTGCCGAAGCCCGAACCCGTGTTCCCGAAGTTCGTGGAGGAGACCGAATAATGGCCTCGCGCGCCGCCGGAACCTATCCACCGGTGCCCGAACCGCTCGCTCACCCCATCGTCGACACCCACACCCACCTGGACATCTGCACGGGTGTTCGGCTGCCGCTGGGTGCCGGCGAACCCGAACCCGAGGTCACCCCGGATGAGGACGAAGAGTTCCCGTCGCTGGATTTCTTCCATGACACCGCCGCCGAGGCTGGGGTTCGTCGCATCGTCCAGATCGGCTGCGACCTTCCGGCAGCCCGGTGGACGACCGCGCTCGTGGCGTCGCAGTATTCAGGGTCTCCCGCCGAGGCGGCCGACCGCCGGACCCTGCCCACTCCTCCTGCCGAGGGCCGGACGTGGATGATCGGCGGAGCCGCCCTGCATCCGAACGAGGCACCGCGGCTGGCCGAACGTGGCCTGCTCGACGATGCGCTGACCGAGATCGAATCACTCGTGAGCTCGCACGATCGCATGCGCGTGGTGGGGGAGACCGGTCTCGACTACTTCCGCACGGCAGAGGAGGGCCTCGCCGAACAGCAGCGCTCCTTCCGGGCCCATATCGAGATCGCCAAGCGCACCGGACGTGCCTTGCAGATCCACGATCGGGAGGCACACGCCGATGTGCTGCGCATCCTCAAAGAGGAAGGCGCCCCCGAGGTCACGATCTTCCACTGCTATTCCGGTGACGAAGCGATGGCCCGCGAATGCGCGGCCGAGGGCTATTTTATGTCCTTCGCCGGCAACCTCACGTTCAAGAACGCCGACGAGCTGCGTCGCGCCGCGGCGGCCGCTCCGCTGGAGCTGCTGCTGACGGAGACCGACGCGCCTTTCCTCACCCCGCACCCGCACCGCGGGAAGCCGGGAGGTCCCTACCTCACCGCGATCACGGCGCGGAAACTCGCCGAAGTGCGCGGGATGAGCGAAGAGGAGCTGTGCGCGGCCGTGTGGAACAACGCGGAGCGAGCCCTCGGCAGCTGGGACTGAGCCGGACCCGGGGGAAGCGGGAACTGGACCTCGGCGCGCGAGGGGTCGGGACTGGGACCCAACCCGCGGCAAGCGTGAACCGGCACCCGGCCGGATGTCGCACAGTCGCACCTGGGCCGGACTCCGCCCCGCGTTCTGTGAGCGGGATAACGCGACGTGGGGCCGCCTCGGCGAGGAAATATCACGATTGGGAACGCCCCGAAAACACGGGGAACCCCAGGTCAGACACGCCCTCAGGAAACTCGCACCGTTACATTTCCGTGATATTTTGCGAACCGTGTAACGAATCGGTTACAGTGAACAGGTCGATAAACTCTGCTCAGGGATATTTTTGTGATTGATTTTCTGAAGAACCGCAAGGTTCAGATCGCTGCACAGGCGGTCGT
>CAMXUZ010000138.1 GCA_947251855.1 uncultured Ruaniaceae bacterium | reverse complement strand
CCCGCGCGCCCGCACCGGCTTCCCGAGCGGATTCCCGCCTCGGCGGCCTGGCAGCCGGGGGGGCCCTCGGGGAATCGCCAGTTCATCGACCTCGGCTCGCTGTACCTCGAGGCCGGCGGTCAACTTCCCGCCGTCACGATGGCGTATGAAACCTGGGGCGAACTCAACGCGGATGCGTCGAACGCCGTCCTCATCCTGCACGCGCTCACGGGCGACTCCCACGTGCTCGGGGACGCCGAGGAGGGGCACCTGAGCGCGGGCTGGTGGGGTGACCTCGTGGGGCCGGGGAAGGCGATCGATACCGATAAGTACTTCGTGGTCGCCCCGAACGTGCTCGGTGGGTGTCAGGGGTCGACCGGACCCGCATCCGCCTCCCCCAACGGCTCACCCTGGGGGTCGCGTTTCCCGTACCTCACGACTCGCGATCAGGTCGCCGCGGAAGCCGAACTTGCTGATCGGCTCGGGATTTTTCGCTGGCACGCGGTGGTCGGCGGATCCGTTGGCGGGCACCGGGCGCTCGAGTGGGCAGCTGGGTATCCCAGCCGGGTCGGAGCGGTCCTCGCGATCGCGACGGCTGCCCAGACCTCCGGGGATCAGATCGCGTGGGCGCACCCGCAGATCCTCGCGATCCAAGGCGATCCCAAGTACCGCGGCGGGGACTATTACGACGCGGCGGACAACGACGGACCTCACATCGGGCTCGGGATCGCTCGGCAGATCGCCCACACCACCTACCGCTCAGCGGTGGAGTTCGATGAGCGGTTCGGCCGCCTGCCCCAGGGCGGGGAAGAGCCGATCGGCGGGCAGGGCCGATTCGCCGTCCAGTCCTACCTCGACTATCACGGCGGCAAACTTGCCCGCCGGTTCGACGCGAACTCCTACGTGATCCTCACCCACACGATGCTCACCCACGACCTCGGGCGCAATCGGGGCGGCGTGGACGCGGCGCTTGCGGGGATCACTGCCCGAGTGCTGTCGATCGGCGTGAGCTCCGATCGGCTGTTCCCCGCGGAGCAGGCGCAGGCGATCGCGGAGGGGACCGGCGGGGACTACGTGGAGCTCACCTCCGCCTACGGGCACGACGGCTTCTTGATCGAGTTCGATCAGCTCGACCCGATCGTGCGCTGCTTCCTCAACGAGGGGTGAGCGTAGCCAGCGCCTCGTTGTACTGACCCGCTAGTCCAGCTCGCGCAGGGGAACTCCGATGGCGTCGGCGGCGGTCTGCAGCACCTCTTGCACCTCGAGCGAGGCCTGCAACGGCATCACCTGTGATTCGGTGCGCCCCGCGGCGAGCGCGGCGCTCACCTCGTCGAATTCGTGCGCGTACCCCACCCCGCGGGGAGGAAGGGCGAATTCCTGCGCGTCAGCGCCCGTGCGGTGCAGCACGAGCCGGTCGGGGTGATGAAAACGCGGCGGGATGTCGATCCACCCGTGCGTGCCGAACACACGGGCATACCCGGGCGAGGGCGCGAGGAAGGAGGTCGATAGCAGCGCCGTCTTTCCGCCGTCGTACTCGAGCAGGAGCGAGGATTCCACGTCGACGCCGGTCTCACCGATGATTCCACTCGCGTTGACGTGTTCGGGCTTCCCGAGGATCATGTGTGCGAAGTTGACGACGTAGACGCCGAGGTCGAGCAAGGTGCCGCCGCCGAGTTCGAGGGCGAAGAGCCGGTCGCTCGCGTCGACCGGCCGGGCCACGCCGAGATCGACATGCACGGTGCGCACCTCGCCGATCGCTCCCTCGTTGATGAGTTCGCGCGTTTTGACGATCGCCGGTTGGAAGCGGGTCCACATTGCTTCCATCGCGAAGAGCTTTGCCTCGCGTGCCGCGTGTACGAGTTGTTGCGCACCATCGAGGGTCGCCGTGAACGCCTTCTCCATGAGTAGGGGTTTCCCGGCGGCGATGACGGCCAGGCCATCGCGCGTGTGCACCGAGTGCGGTGTGGCCACGTAGACGGCATCGACCTGCGGATCACCAAGCAGTTCCGCGTACGAGCCGTAGGCCTTCGCCGCACCGAACCTACTCGCGAACTTCTCCGCGCGTTCCACCGATCGTGAGGCGACGGCGTAGAGCTCACCGTTTCGTTGGTTCGCCCAGTCTCCGGCAACGTTCGCGGCCATTCGTCCAAGGCCGATGAATCCCCAGCGAATCGTTTCGACTTGTTCAGCATTCATAGCTACCTCCCGCGCTCCACCTTAGACCGGAGCTGCGCCTCCCAGCGGCAGTTAGCGGGCGCGGGACCGGGTCCGTGGCCTTCTCGGAACGCGTGGACGTGCGGCGGCCCCGCCAAGGGGTGTCACAGGTGAGTGAGACCATTGAGGCACATCGCGATCGCGCCTCTGTCGGCGCGTGGCGGGGCGCAGCGCTTTCTGGCGCTGGGCGGGGTGTCGGTCGGACGGCGCCGGGGCCGGAGCCACATCCATCTTCGTTACGATTTCGTTATCTTCCACTCTAGACTACGAACATCCGTTCTACTATGATGGGTGTATCAGCCTTCGTAAGGAGCAGCATTGGCACCGCCGCCCAGCCCCACTCCCCCATCTGCGGGGAATGCTGAGCGTGCCGACGGCCCAGGTGTCGAGCTTCAGAAGCTGCGCGCGATATCGGGCGGACTCAGGGAGCTCGCTGCAACGGACTGGAGTGCGGCGGTCTCTGGCTCTGCCCGAGATCTCGTTCGGGAGCTGGAACAGATCATGCGCACGACCACTGCGATTCAAGCGGACGTTCTCGCCGCTGCCGAGACGAGCGGGAAGTGGGCACTCGACGGGCAGCGCAACTTCGACTCGTGGGTCACTTCTCAAACGGGCTCGACCCGGGGAACCGCGGGCAAAGCGGTGCGTCTGTCCAAATCCCTCCAAGACGACCTGCCCGCCACGCGGCGGGCACTCGCGCAGGGCACGATCAGCTCCGACCACGCCCAGATAATTGCTCAGCGGTGCACGAAGACAGATAAGCAACGCGAGAAACTGGCCGATCCCAAACGCGGCGAAGAGTACCTTCTCCAACAGGCACGGGACATGGACGCAACGAAGTTCGCCAAAGTTGCGAACTCGTGGGCGATCGAAACCGACCCGGAAGCCGCCGATCGGCGGTGGCGGAAAGAGACCGCGAAAGAGGAAGTGTCGCTGGCGCCTACGACGGATGGCTATAACCTCTACGGATGGTTGAACCCCACGAGCGGTGCCCTGCTGGATGAGGCCTTGAGAGCTCACATGGGTCGCCGATCCGCCGAGGACCTGCGCCCCTACAACGAGCGCCGCGCTGATGCGCTCATCGCCCTTGCCGCGCAGTCCCTCGACGCAGGCTTCCAGATGCCGACCGCGCGAATCAGGCCGCATCTGACGGTCACCGTGGAATACGACACCCTGCGCCGCCTCGTTGAGGCAAGCGGTCCCATCATGCCCGCAGATGATACTGAAAATGGCGCCGCCTTCGGCCTCGGCGAGGTTCTCGATGAGCGCGAGTGGGCGAAATCCTGGGAGCCCGGAGACGAGCACCTGATCTCCACGTCCCTCGATTACACGCAGCTGCAGGGAGCCACCCCGGCGCAGTTACCGGACGGAAGCCCCATCCCACACAAAGTTCTCGCTCGTTTCACGTGCGAATCCATGCTTGCACGAGTGATCTTCGGGCCCGACTCCACGGTTCTCAACGTGGGGCGCGAGCAACGCATCTTCACCACGCACCAAACCCGAGCAATCATTGCCCGTGATCGCACCTGCAGATATCCCGGCTGCGACGAGCCGCCCGGATTCGGCGAGATCCACCACTCAATTTCGTGGGCCAAGCATAAGGGCAACACCGATGTGGACCTGGGCATCTTGCTCTGTTACCGGCACCATGACTTGGTGCACGAGCGAGATATTTCTATCACCCGGCGCCGAGGTGAATGGATTTTTACGAGCCGGCACGGCCGCGTGATCGACCCACCCGGGCACTCCCCCGCCTCAACCGAGACTCTTCTCCCGCCGGGCCGTTCCCCTGGCGGAAGTGTGCCCAGCGTGCCACCCGGTGAGTCTCGGTCGTCCCCACGACGCCGCGATTCGGACGAAAGCACGCGCCGGCCCACCTCGCGCGAATCCCAGATGCGTACCGCACCACCTCCACGTGAGGATTCTTCCTCGGGCGCCGGCAACGGACCCGGGCCACCCCGAATCCCGTCGGTCGCCCCGCGGCCTAGCGACGCCCCCCGATCCGCCGGGCGCGGTGCGCGGGAGAAAGCAGGGGCAATCGGGCCGCCCGGCGGCCCGGTGGGCGAGGGACAGCTGTGGTGACAGC
>CAMXUZ010000137.1 GCA_947251855.1 uncultured Ruaniaceae bacterium | reverse complement strand
CGAGGGGCCGGACTCGGGCCGGAGGTAGAACCCCAGCGCGAGCGGGGCCGCGCCCTTCTGCCCGGGGGCGAACGTTCCCAGGGCCGCACGCCAATCCGCGTCCGGGGCGGTGCGCGAGCGGTCCCGCGCCGTGATGAGGGTGGCCACCGCGTGTTTGCAGCCGGTGCGCACGGGGCAGGAGCAGCCCATCACCATCGGGATCCACATCGAGCCCACCTGCACGAGCGAGATCCGGCATCGGTATGGCGCCGGCGAGGAGCCCACCACGCTGGCGGAGAGATTCTCGCCGTCCCAATTCAGCTGCAGAACCGCGCCCTCATCCGCATACCCGCGGCCACGGGAATAGGCTCCGTGAGATACGCGCTGGCGGAGCACGTCGTCATCAACCTCAGGCAGGGAGCTATTCACCATGTCATCTTCTCACTGGGGTGAGACACTGTTATTCGCCCCACTACTTCACCAATTTACCTAGAACTACTGGTCTCAGTTAGATAGTTTTATACGTTATGGACGATGAACAGGCCGACACGGCCCCACTCATTTATGTCGACGGCGCAGGGTTGCGGGGGATCCGCGGCTGGGCGTTCCGAGGCGCCCGGTTCCGCCTCGATGCCGGCGAAGTAGCCGCCCTCACCGGACCGTCCGGATCCGGCCGTTCCACCCTACTCCTCGCGATCGCGGGCCGACTCCACCTCACCCACGGCGCGCTCACCGTCGGTGAACACACCCTCACCCCGGACCCCTCCTGGCGGGAGATCCGGGACGTGCGCAAACAAGTGGCCATCGCCCGCATCGGCCACATCATCGGCCTCGACTCCGAACTCACGCTCAACCGCAACCTGCGCGACGCCGCCGATTGGGCGAACATCCCGGTCGAGGCCGCGCTCGACCACATGGCGCTGTGGCGCGCGAACTTCGACCTGCCCTTCCCCGGGGACGCGCCGCTGAACGCGCTGGACGACCTCGAACAGCTCATCGCCCACCTGCTGCTCGCCACCTTCACGGGCCCGCGAGCGATCGTCATCGACGACGTCGATGCGAACCTCACCGATGGGCAGCTCGCCCAGGCGTGGCACATCATCGGGCGCCTCGCCCGCGGGGAGCTGCGGACGCGGGCGATGGCCGTCGTCGCCTCCACCGTCCGGGAGGCGCAGGCGGTCGCGGGCGTCGTCGTCCCCCTCGACCCCCACGAACACGAGACCCCCTCGCACCGGGAGGCCTGATATGAAGACCCTACGCCTAGCCACGAGCGAGATCGCCCGTCACTCCCGCCCGCTGAACCGGCTCGCCGTGATCTTCCTCCTCATCGTTCCCACGCTGTACGGGGCGCTGTACCTGTGGTCGAACTGGGACCCGTACGGCGATCTCGATCAGGTGCCCGTCGCCGTCGTCAACGAGGACGAACCGGTGACGGTGGACGGCACGGACATCGCCGCGGGGGAGGAACTCGTTGACAAGATGCTCGAGGAGCCGGTGTTCGGCTGGCAGGTCACCGACGCAAAGGACGCGGCGGACGGCCTGGAGAGCGGGCGCTACTACATCACCATCACGATCCCCGAAGACTTCTCCGCCAACCTCGCCTCGGGCGCGGACGGCACCCCCGAGCGCGCGACGATCGACATGCGCCGCAACGACGCGAACGGGTTCGTCGTGGGGATCATGGCGGAGACGGTGCAAAAACAGCTGCACGATCAGGTGAACTCCGCCGCGACCACCGCCTACTTCGAGTCGGTGTACGGCTCCCTCGCCGATCTGCGCGACGGGATCGGTCAGGCCCAGGACGGGGCGCATGATCTCGCCGACGGGCTCGGGGATGCGAGGAGCGGCTCCGCGGAGCTCGCCGATGGGCTCGTCACGGCGGCCGACGGTGCCCAGGAACTTTCCGCGGGGTCCGAGCAGGTCGCGGGCGGCACCCAGCAGATCGCCGACGTCATCAACCCGATCGCGAACGACCTCGTGCCCGCGTTGCCGCAGATCACCGAGGACGCCGAAGAACTCTCCGGCGCCGCCGACGAACTCTCCGGGCTCGTCTCCGCGGGGGCGGATTCGCTCGACTCGCGGGTCGAGGAGGTTGACGCGGCGATCGCGAAGATCGCCGAGGACCACCCCGATGTTGCCGATTCGCAGGCGTATCAAGACCTCGCGGCGGCAGCGGACGCGCTTGCCGGGCGCACCAACGAGATCGCTTCGACGACCTCCGATATCCACGACTCGGCGGATCGGGTGCACTCCTCCGCGCAAGCGGCCGTGACCGCCGTCCCCGATATCCAGACGAAGATCCGGGACGCGCAATCCGACGTCAATACCCTCAACGACGGCGCCCATCAGGTCTCGGCCGGACTCGCAGAGTTGGCGCCCCGGCTCGGGGACGCCCGGGACGGCGCGGGCGAGCTCGCCGGTGGGCTCGAGGATGCCGCGGACGGTTCCAATGACCTCGCCGACGGCCTCGATGAGATCATCGCCCAAGTCCCTGCCCTCGACCGGGACACCCGGGAGGCCAACGCGCAGATCCTCGGCGATCCCACCGACGTCGACCTCGAGGTTGATAACCCCGCCCACGTGTACGGCCGCGGGCTCGCGCCGTTCTTCTTCGCCATCTCGCTGTGGGTGTTCGGGATCGTCGTCTTCCTCGTCCTGCGCCCGATCTCCGGGCGGGCGCTGGCGAGCCAGGCGAACTCCCTGCGGGTGCTGCTCTCGGGGTGGCTGCCGGTCGCGGGCATCGGGCTTGCGGGAGCGTACCTGCTGTATGCGGTCTCGTGGCTGGGGCTCGGGTTGGATCCGGTCCATCCGGGCATGTCCTTGCTGGTGATCACCGTGACGGTGCTGCTGTTCACCCTCATCGCCCACGCCGCCCGAACCGGGCTCGGCCTCGTGGGATCGGCGGTGCTGCTCGTGTTGCTCATGCTCCAACTCACCTCCTCGGCGGGGATCTACCCGATGGAGACCCTGCCCGCGCCGTTGAAGGCGATCCACCCCTACCTGCCGATGACCTACGTCATCGACGCGCTACGGATCACGTTCTCGGGAGGCTCCTCAGCGAAGCTCGCGGGCGACCTCACCGTGCTCGCCCTGTTCGCCGCGGCGATGTTCGCACTCGCGTTCTGGGTGGTCCGGCGCAAGCGGACGTGGTCGCTGCTGAGCGTCCACCCGCCGCTCGCGGAATAGGGACGGGCCGGGGCGGGCGGTTACAGTTGGAGCATGCGCCCAATTTCGAAGTGGGAAGCGATGGTCACCGCTAACCCCGAGCACTCCCACTGGTACGTTCAACGTTTCCGCGACATGGCCGCCCGTGGTGAGGACATCTACGGCGAAGCCCGACTCATCGACGCGATGGTCCCCCGCGGCGCGAGGGTTCTCGACGCCGGGTGCGGGCCCGGGCGGGTGGGGGCCTATCTCGCCCGGCAGGGGCACACGGTCGTCGGCGTCGACGTCGACCCGGTGCTCATCGGCGCGGCCCGCGAGGACCATCCGGAGGCGACGTGGCTCACCGGCGACCTCGTCGATCTCGACCTGCCCGCTGCGGGAATCGAAGAACCCTTCGACATCATCGTGTGCGCGGGTAACACGATCACCTTCCTCGCCCCGGAGACCGAAGTGCAGGTGCTGCGCCGCATGGCCCGCCACCTCACGGCAGGCGGCCGCGCGGTGATCGGCTTCGGGATCGGCCGCGGCTATGGGTTCGACCATTTCCTCGACGACGCCCGCGCGGCCGGGTTCAGCGTCGATGCGACGTTCTCCTCCTGGGACCTGCGCCCGTTCGGGAACCGCTCCGAATTCCTCGTCGCCGTCCTGGCGACGCCGCAGGCCGCCAGCCCCGGATTGCCCCCCATGGAAGTCAACTTGAAGTAAAATGTAGCGAGAACTGACGTGCGCACCGACGCGTGATACTTGGGAGTTTCATTGCCGAACCTTTTGGCGAACTACAGTGCCGACGGTCCGGGGCACGACGAGATGCTTCAGGCCCAGGGCGCGGCGAAGGAGGCGTGGGAACACCTCGCGGGGCTCGCCGGGCTGCAGTCGTGGTCGAGCCTCTCCTCCCGCCGGGACGACGTCGTTTCCCTCCTCGCCGATCAGGGCGTCCGCTCGGGGGCGAACCTCACCCGCCCCTGGCAGCTCGACCCCCTCCCCGTGGTGCTCGACTCCGTGGAATGGCGCCGGTTGGAGGCCGGGCTCGCGCAGCGCTCCCGCGTTCTTGACGCGATCCTCACCGACCTCTACGGGCCGCGCAACCTGCTCCTCGAGGGCGTCCTGCCCGCCGAGATCATCCTCGGCAACCCCGGTTTCATCCGCGCCGCCGACGGAACCCGGGTGAGCGGGGATCACCAGCTCTTCCACACCAGCGCCCAGCTCGCCCGCAACGCCGACGGCGCGTGGTCGGTGCTCTCTGATTCCACCGACCTGCTGCCCGGGCTCGGGTACGCGATGGCGGACCGCCGCGCCGTCACCGATGTTCTCGCGGGCGCCTACCGATCCATCTCCGTTCACCGGCTCGGCCCGTTCTTCCAGCTCTTTCGGCAACGGCTCGACGAGATCCCGCCTACGCCGAGCGATTCGCCGACGGTCGTCATGCTCGTGCCGGGCAAACGGGGAGCGACGTTCGATCAGGCCTACCTCGCCGACACCCTCGGCGTCCCGATCGTCTCCCCGGCGGACCTCATCGTCGCCGATGGCCGGCTGTGGCTGCGTACGTTGGGAGATGCCGAACCCGTCGACGTGCTCCTTCGGCACCTGCCCTCGATCGAGAGCGATCCGGTCGATCTCACCTCCACGGCCGCCGGCGGGGTGCCCGGGCTCATCGAGGCCGCGCACTCCGGATCGGTCTCCGTGGTCAACCCCATCGGTGCCGGGGTCTTGGAGAACCCCGCGCTGCTGACCTACCTCCCCCGCGTGTGCCGGCACCTGTTCGGCGAGGATCTGCTCCTTCCCTCCACCGTGACGTATTGGTGCGGCGAGCGATCGATGGGGTCCCACGTCGTCGCGAACCTCGAGCGCCTCGTCGTCACCTCCACGGCGTCGGGTGAAACGGTCAACGGTTGGGACCTGTCCATCGGCGAACGCGCCGATCTCGCCACCGAGATCTCCGCGACCCCGCACCTGTGGGTGGGGCAAGAGCCCCTGGAGGTCTCCACCACCCCGAGCGTAGGGTCGAACGAACTCACGCCCTTCCCGACGACGATCCACACCTTCGCCGTCGCCGACGACGATTCCTACGCCGTCATGCCCGGCGGGCTCGGGTCCACCTCCCCCCAGCCGGGCGTCCACGACAACTCCGATATCGCTAAGGACGTCTGGGTCCTCACCGGCGGCTCGCCCGTGCCCGCGCTGGAAGGCGCGCCCGCCCGGGGGCGCGGCGGC
>CAMXUZ010000136.1 GCA_947251855.1 uncultured Ruaniaceae bacterium | reverse complement strand
CGAGCGAGGTTTGCGACACTGACGCGGCGCGGATCTTCGCCAGATCCCCTTCGCTCTTCTCCGGGAATTGCCGGTAGAGATACTCGGTGACGACGACGCTCAGCACCGAATCGCCGAGGAATTCTAACCGTTCGTTCGTGGGGATCCCGCCCGCTTCGTGGGCGAAGCTGCGGTGGGTGAGGGCAAGGACGAGGAGTTCGGGGTCGAGGTCCACCCCCAGGTCGGCGAGCAGCGTGCTCGCGGCCTCATTTCTTTCCATCGTCACTCGCGAGTTTGCTCAGCGCGGCCCAGCGGGGATCGATGGGTTCTTCGTGGGCGTGGCCGGGGTTGTCGGCGAGGGGAATTCCGCACTGGGCGCAGAGCCCCTCACAGTCCTCGCGGCACACGGGGTTGAACGGCAGGTCCAACACCACGGCGTCCACGACCGTGTCGAGCAGGTCGATCGTGTCCTCCTCGACGACGGGGACAGGTTCCTCATCCTCGTCCGTCTCGTGCGCCTCGAGCGTGTCAGGGTACGCGAAGAGTTCGGTGATCTCGACGGTGAAGTCCTCGGAAATCGGTGTGAGGCAGCGCACGCATTCGCCCTCCACCGTGCCCGAGACGGTGCCGGAGACGAGGATCCCGTCCATCACCGATTCCAGTAGCAGATCCAGGTGCAACGCGGCCCCGGCGGGCACGGCGATAACATCCGTGCCAAGTTTTTCCTCGAGGGTCACGGTGGTATCGACGCGGCGGGACTCGCCGGGTTCGCGGCGCAGTTCAGTGTCGATAACAAAGGGGTTCACAGTTCGTCCTCATCAGTGGTGTTACGTTCTTGGAGCCGTGCCCGGCCCGCGGCGACCTGGGAGCCGATCTTGCCCAGATCGATCTCGAATTCCGCGAGTTTCCGGTCGCAGTAGTCATCGGCGTCGCGGGCGAGTTGTTCAGCTTTCGCTTCCGCCTCGGCAATCAATTCCGCGGCGCGCCGGTTCGCCTCGACGACGACCTGCTCGTTGTCCACGAGCGCCTCGGCTTCAGCGTGTGCCCGAGCGAGAATTCCTCGCGCATCGCTACGGATCTTATCCGCTTCGGCCAGTTCACCGGGTAAAACTTCGCGCGCAGAGGAAATGAGATCGAGCACTTCCGCGCGGTTGATGAGCGCCGAGGCGGACATCGGCATCGCGCGGGCGCCAGTGATGAGTTCGTTGAGCTCATCGAGGATCCCCACGAGCGATTCACCGTCGGTGGATGGATTTTCCTCAGCCATCGTTACCCTTCAATCTTTGCGAGCGCGGCAGCTACCGGTGGGGGCACGAGATCGGAGACGTCCCGGCCGAATTTACTCAGTTCGCGTACGAGCGAGGAGGAGATGTGGATGAGTTCGGGGTTGGCGGTGAGGAAGACCGTTTCGACCCCGCTCAGGTGCTTGTTCATCAGGGCCATCGGCAGTTCGTGGTCGTAATCGGCGCCGCCGCGGATGCCCTTGACGATCGCGCTCGCACCGACCTCGCGGCAGAAATCAGCGATGAGCCCGGGCACGAGCTCCACCCGCACCCCGGGGATGTCGGCGACGGCCTCGGCCACGAGGTCACGGCGGGTTTCGTCGTCGATGAGCGGTGTCTTCGCGGGATTGATCCCGATCGCGATGATCACCTCGTCCGCGATCGCGCGAGCGCGGCGCACGATGTCGACGTGCCCGAGGGTGATGGGATCGAAGGATCCTGGGCATACGGCAACGCGGGTACTCACTCCTCTAACGTACCCGATTTCCGATTCTGGGCGGGAATGGATGGGCGAGAATAGATGGGTGCCCCGTTCTTCCTCCCCTTCTGACACTCGAAAGTTCGCGGTACTGCGGAACCGCCAGTCCGGCCCCTATGTCGTGTTCGCCGGGATGTCGATGATGGGCGACAACGTTGAACACGTCCTCTCCTACTGGGTGCTGTGGGAGACCTTCCACTCCCCCGCCCTCGTCGGTTTCCAACTATTGAGCCACTGGACGCCGTTCCTCCTCCTCTCGGTATACGCCGGGGCCTTGGCGGAACGGTTTGATTGCCGGCGCCTCATCCAGATCGCGCAGGCGATGTTCATCACCGTTTCCCTCGCGTGGGGCGTGTTGTTCGCCACCGGCAGCCTCACGCTGTGGGCTGCGTGCGTACTCCTCATCGTGCATGGGCTCGCCGGGTGCCTGTGGGCACCGGCGGAGCAGATGATGCTCTACGATTTCGCTGGTCCCGCTACGCTTCCCTCCGCGGTGCGGATCAACGCGACCTTCCGTTCGCTCGGGGTGTTGTTCGGCCCGGTCCTCGGTTCGCTCCTCCTCGTCACCCTGGGCCCGACCCTGGGCATCTTCGTCAACGTGGCGTTCTACCTGCCGATGACCTTGTTCCTCTTCCGCACCCCCTACACCGGTCACAGCCGGAGCCGGGTGCGCCGCGCCCGGGTGGGTCTGCTCGATTCGTTCCGGGTCCTTGGCACCGTGCGCAATCACCGCGAGATCCTCACCGTCCTCGTGCTCGCCGCCCTCGCCTCGATCACCGTGGGCACGGTGCTACAGAATGCGATGCCCGTGTTCGGTAACCTGCTCGCGGGGGCGACCGATCCCGACGTCATGTACGGAGGCCTGTTATTCGCCCTCGGCGCGGGCGCAGTCCTGGGCGGGTTCGCGCTCGAGGTCACCGGTTGGGTACGGGCCGATCTGCGGGCGGTCGTTGATGCCACGGGCACGCTCGGCGCCCTCGCCGCGGCGTTATCCCTCACCCGCAGCGCCCCGTTGG
>CAMXUZ010000135.1 GCA_947251855.1 uncultured Ruaniaceae bacterium | reverse complement strand
CGAACTCATCCGCGCCCACGTGCGAGGAAAGCGGTAGAACATCACCACCGCATCATGAATCAATGACCGGGCCACCTGCTGCGACATCCCGGTGGCATAGGCAAATTCAGGGATCGACATCTCATCAACCCACGCGCACCCGGCCGTGGCCACCCCTTCCCAATCCACCTGCCCCATCTGCCCCGTTCCCCACCGATCCTGGTGACGGGACATGAACACTCCCGGATTGCGGTGCACCCCCTCCAACGCCGCCGACATCAAACCCAGTTCGGCATCAAAAATCTGATCCGCGAACCCGCGCGCAGCCGCCAAAACATCCCGATCCTCAACGACCGGGGCCAAAGCAAACTGCGCCGTACCACCTGACATACCCCCACCCTAAACCCAGGGTGTGACACGCCACATAGACCTGCCCCAAACCGCAAGAAACAGCCAAACACACAAAAGAAGACGACAGCGAAAACCCGTTACCTGTTATCTCAGAAACCCGCGAACAGGACGAGCACAATCGCCATCGCACACGCTCGTGCATGCATAGTCACGTGTGATATAACGTATGGGATCGATTCCGGAATCGATCCCATACCGTTCCTTCCGCTGAATGATTTTCAATGAGGAGACTATGAGCAGCACCACGAGGTCCCGCCCGACGGCGGCGCCCAACACCGCACGCGCGGCAGTTGCCGCGAGCACCATCGGATCCGTACTGGAGTATTACGACTTCTTCGTTTTCGGAACCCTTTCCGCCCTCGTATTCGGGGAGCTCTTCTTCCCCAGTGAGAACACGGCTGTCTCGGCGCTGCTCTCCCTTTCGAGCTTCGCCGTCGGCTTCGTTGCCCGGCCGCTCGGCGGCATTCTGCTCGGCCACTTCGGCGACAAGATCGGACGCAAACCACTCCTACTCTTCACGTTCCTGCTCACCGGGATCGTCACCGTGCTCATGGGAGTGCTACCCACCTACGCGCAGATCGGCCTTGCTGCCCCACTCCTGCTCGTGCTCCTGCGGATCCTGCAGGGGATCGGGATCGGCGGAGAGTGGGGCGGCGCCGCGCTCCTCGCCGTCGAACACGCACCGGAGGAGAAGAAGGGCCTCTACGGCAGCCTCGTGCAGGCAGGGGCGCCCATCGGCGTCATCCTGTCCACCGGAAGCGTCGCAATCCTCACCGCTACCCTCACCCGCGAGCAGCTCCTCGCATGGGGGTGGCGCTTGCCATTCCTCGCGAGCGCGCTGCTACTCGCCGTCGGCCTCTTCCTGCGGTTCAAGGTTGCGGAGAGCCCAGAATTCCTCGAGGTCAAGACCGAGAAGTCCGAAGAGAAGTATCCCGTCTGGCTCGCGATCCGGCAGTACCCCAAACAGATCGCCACCGCGGTGCTCATCCACATGAGCGATACGACCTTGGGCCTCATTCAAGGTGTGTTCATTCTCGGGTACGCCTCCGGGGCGTTGGGAATGGACCCGACCATCGTTCTCCTCGCGAACCTGTTCTCCTCGGTGATGAACCTCATCACCACCCCGATCGCCGGGGCCCTCGGGGACCGCTACGGCCAGCGCCGGATCGTCTCGATCGGGTTGGTCGGGCTCGCGCTGTGGGCCTTCCCGGCGTTCCGGCTCATCGAGACCGCGCAGGTTTCCAGCCTCTTCCTCGCGATGGGTATCGGCGGGATGCTCGTCGGCTGGCTCTTCGCGGGGCAGGCGACCCTGTTCGCGGCGTTCTTCCCCGCGAAGGTGCGCTACTCGGGGATGTCGCTGGGCTTCCAGCTCGGCACGGTGCTGGGTGGCGGCTTCGGCCCGCTCATCGCCCAAGCCCTCACCGACGCCGCCGATGGCAGCACCTGGACGGTCTCGCTATACGTACTCGCCGTCGCCGCCTCCGCCTTCATCGCGACGAGGACGGTCCAGCCCATCCACTCCGACGACCCCGCAGAACTGAGGGAGGAAAAGTAATGCCCAGCACGTTCCCCGGCGAGATTCGCACCACGGCCGCCGAATCCACCCCGTGGTGGCCCCCGGCGGTGGACCGGGAGACGAAACGGCCGAACGTCGTCCTCGTCATCCTCGATGACACCGGGTGGAGCGACCTCGGGTGCTTCGGCTCGGAAATCGCGACGCCGAACTTCGACCGGCTCGCCCACGAGGGGCTGCGGTACCGCAGTTTCCACGTCACCCCGCTGTGCTCCCCCACCCGGGCCGCGGTGCTCACGGGGCGCAACCACCACTCGATCGGGATGCGCTTCCTCGCCGACACCGACACCGGATTCCCCAACTCCCGCGGGGCGATCCGGCCCGACGTCGCGCTGCTGCCGCAGATCCTGAGCGGGCATGGGTACGCCAATTACCTCGTCGGCAAGTGGCACCTCGCGCCGCTTCACGAGATCACCCCCTCGGGCCCGTTCCACAACTGGCCCCTCGCCCGCGGATTCGACCGCTACTACGGATTCCTCGACGGCTGCACCGATCAGTACGAACCGGAGCTGTACGAGGACAACCACCCCATTCCGGCTCCGGACGGCGAGGATTACCACCTCACCGAGGACCTCGCCGATCGGGCGATCGCGTTCCTGCGCGATCACGTGACCTTCCGGCCCGACGACTCCTTCTTCCTCCAACTCGCGCTCGGGGCGACCCACGCCCCGTTCCAAGCACCGCGGGAGTACATCGAGAAATACCTCGAGGTGTTCACCAAGGGATGGGATCAGACCCGGGTGGACCGGCTCCGCCGCCAGATCGAAGCGGGCATCGTGCCCGAGGGGACCGAACTCGCGCCCCGCAACGGCGGCGTGCCCGCGTGGGAGGAGCTGGATGCGGAGCAGCAGAAGGTGTACGTGCACCTACAAGCCGCTTTCGCCGGGTTCCTCGAGCATGCCGACGAACACGACGGGCGGGTCCTCGATGCGGTCCAGGAGCACGGTGAGGCGGAGAACACGATCGTCGTGGTGATGTCCGATAACGGTGCGAGCCGAGAAGGCGGACCTTCCGGCGACGTCGACACCAACGCCCCCTACAGCGGCGTGCGGCGCAGCGCTGCCGAGCAGCTTCCTTACCTCGAGGAGCTCGGCACGCTCACCGGCGGGGCGCACTACCCCGAGGGGTGGGCGATGGCGGGCAACACCCCCTTCCGCCGGTACAAGCAGTTCGTCGACCTCGGCGGGGTGCGCTCCCCGCTGATCGTCTCCTGGCCCGGGGCTCCCGCTCGGGCGCAGGGGATCCGCGACCAGTTCGTGCACGCGATCGACATCGCCCCGACCTTGCTCGATCTCATCGGCATCGAGGCGCTTCCGGAGATGGACGGCCGCAGCCTCGCCACGACCCTCACCGACGCCCAGGCCCCGGCGGGCCGGCGCACGCAATACTGGGAGACCCTCGGCCACCGCGCGGTGTGGGATAACGGCTGGAAGGCCGTCACCGCGCACACGCCGGGAGTCCCCTACGAGGAGGACCAGTGGCGGCTGTACGACACCCGCGCGGATTTCTCCGAGAGCCGCGATCTCGCCGAGGCCGAACCCGAACGGCTCCAACAACTCCAGCAACTGTGGTGGCGGGAGGCCGGGCGTAACGACGTCTTCCCCCTCGATGATCGCCCACTGCAGAAGCTGCTCATGGAACGCCCGCCCACGGGTCTGTTCGCCGAGCATCGGATCGTGCTGCGCCCGGGCCAGTCGCACATCCCCTTCCCGAGCGCGATCACCGGCTCCAACCGGGATATCGACGTCCACGCCCACCTCTCCCCCCTCGCCGAATCGGCGAGCGGGATCCTCCTTTCCAGCGGGAACGCCCAGGGCGGGTATCTGTTCTATCTCGACGGCGGCACGGTCTGGTTCGAACACGCCCACCTGGAGGATCGGGTCGCGGTGAACGCGGAACTTGCGGGAGCGAGGACGGCGTCCTTCCGGCTCCGCACGGCCGCCGACGGCTCGGCGCGAGTGGAACTGCTCGGGGATGGGGCGGCGCTCGCATCGGCGGCGATCCCGCGCTTCTCCGCGCACCTGTCCTTCTGGGGGATGGCCGTCGGGCACGCCCCGGTGAGCACCTTCAGCACCCGCATCGCGCCCCCGTTCGCCCTTCCCAGCGGCA
>CAMXUZ010000134.1 GCA_947251855.1 uncultured Ruaniaceae bacterium | reverse complement strand
TCGCCGGGTCGTGGCGCATGATGTTCTGATAGAGCAGGTACGCGGCAGGGGCGAGCGAGATCGCTGCACCAGGGTGACCGTTCCCTTTCTGTTCAACAGCGTCGCCCCCGAGGGCCTTTGCGGTTTTCACGGCCCGGATATCAAGATCGGACCAACCAAGTTTCGATGCTTGGGGAATTGCTGCGTTCACAAGACCTTCTTTCTTGCCCCCTGGGGGCGTAGTTTCTCGCTCCTCTCCCTCAAGCCAACCGCTGCCGGGGGAGTACGTCAACTCCGCCACGGGCAGCTGTCGCACGAAAACGTGCTCTAGGCCATAGATTGGTGATGTTGCGCCACAGTTATGTCAATTAGACTAGGACGAGATCAGGGGCCTGATCGATCGACCGTCTTTGGGGAGAGTCTTACTTGCACGCGACATCTGCGGCGTCCGCGCCGCTGGGTAAGTCCACTCCGGTTTCGTGGAAGCAACGAGCAGCCGGCTTTCTGGCGTTGACCAAACCACGCATCGTGGAACTGCTACTCATCACCACCGTACCCACGATGATCGTAGCCGCGGGTGGGTGGCCGGGGGAGACCTTCCTCGGTGGGCTCTGGCTCGTCATCGCCACCGTCATCGGTGGAGGGCTCGCTGCCGGCTCGGCGAACACGTACAACATGTGGTACGACCGCGATATCGACGCCGTCATGAACCGCACGAAGAAGCGCCCCCTCGTCACCGGTCTGATCACCCCGGTCGAGGCCCTCATCTTCGCCTCCGTGCTCGCAGTCGTCTCGGTGCTGTGGCTGGGATTGACGGTGAACTGGTTAGCCGCCTTGCTCGCCCTCGCCGCCAACGCGATGTACTCGGTGGGCTACACGGTGTTCCTCAAGCGCCACACGAAGCAGAACATCGTCTGGGGCGGGTCGGCCGGGTCGATGCCGGTGCTCATCGGGTGGGCCGCCGTCACCGGCAACATTTCGTGGGCGCCGATCCTGCTGTTCGGGATCATCTTCTTCTGGACCCCGCCGCATTACTGGCCCCTGAGCATGAAATTCAAGAAGGATTACGCGGACGCCGGGGTGCCGATGCTTCCCGTGAGCGAGCCCGCCCCACTCGTGGCGTGGCAGATGATCCTGTACACGGCAGCGATGATCGCGTGTTCCCTCGTGCTCATCCCCGTCGCAGGCCTGGGTTGGGTGTATTCCGCCGCCGCGGTGCTCTCCGGTGCCTGGTTCGCCTATTTGTGCATCCAGTTATGGAAACGAGCGAAGAACGATAAGAAACTCGCCGCGATGAAGGTGTTCCACGGGTCGATCACGTACCTGACGGTGCTTTTCGTGGCGATGGCGATAGATCCGTTCCTCCCGTTCTGAGGTGAGCGTGTGAGTGGTCCCGCTTCGCTGCAGCGGCCGCTGCAGGAGTACCTCGCCCACCTGCAGGTCGAGCGCGGCCTTTCCGGTCATACGCTCGCGGCCTATTCGCGTGATCTCTCCCGGTACGTGAGCTATCTCCACGCGCAGAACCTCGCGAGCCCCGCCGAGGTGTCCGAGCAAGTAGTGGCGGGGTACGCCGAGGTGCTACGAACCGGCTCCGACGGCGGCAACCCCCTGTCCGCCGCCTCCACCGCGCGGGCGATCGTCGCCGTGCGCGGGTGGCACAGATTCGAGGTCCAGGAGGGGCGCGCCACCCATGACCCCGCGGCGGGGATCAAGCCCCCGGGGTCGCAGAAACGCCTCCCGAAAGCCATTTCGGTCGACGAGATCCAACGCCTCATCGATGGCGCGGCCGCCGCCCCCGAGCCCCTCGGCCTGCGGGATCAAGCGCTCGTGGAGGTCCTGTACGGAACCGGTGCCCGGATCAGCGAGGCGGTCGGCCTCGCTCTTGACGACGTTGACCTGGATTCCGGCGCGCTGCGGCTGTTCGGGAAGGGGCGCAAGGAACGGATCGTTCCGCTCGGCCAGTACGCGATCGACGCGCTCGAAGGTTACCTCGTGCGGTGCCGGCCGATCCTCGCCGCCGGTGGGAAGGGCACGGCGTCGTTGTTGCTCAATCAGCGCGGGAACCCGCTCTCGCGCCAGAGCGCGTGGGCGGTGCTCCAGGCCGCGGCCGAGCGCGCGGCGCTCACGGTGAAGATCTCCCCGCACACGCTCCGCCACTCCTATGCCACGCATCTGCTCGCCGGGGGAGCCGATGTGCGGGTGGTGCAGGAACTCCTCGGGCACGCCTCAGTGGCGACGACCCAGATCTACACGATGGTCACTCCCGATACGCTCCGGGAGGTATACATCTCCTCCCATCCGCGTGCTCTGTAGGTAACGAGGTGGCGGTGTCCGGCGCGGGGGTTTGGGTAGGAGCGCAAACACCAGTAAATTAGGAACGATGAACAGCGCCCTTTTCGACCCCGCACCGGCTCCGGACTTTCCCGAGCCGCCGCCACTGGCGGGCCACGGCCCCGCCCGAATCATCGCGATGTGCAACCAGAAGGGCGGGGTCGGCAAAACGACGACGACGATCAACCTCGGGGCGGCGCTCGCGCAGTACGGCCGCAAAGTGCTCATCGTCGACTTCGATCCCCAGGGCGCCGCATCGGCTGGTCTGGGCGTCAACGCGCACGAGTTGGAAGAGTCCGTCTACACCCTCCTCATGAGCGCGCAACCCGATATTCGGCCGGTCATCCACTCCACCCAGATGCCCGATCTTGACATCGTGCCGGCGAACATCGACCTTTCCGCGGCGGAAGTCCAACTCGTCAACGAGGTGGCCCGTGAGCATGTGCTCGCTCGTGTGCTGCGGCCAGTGCTGGATGACTATGACGTCATCATCATCGACTGCCAACCCTCGCTCGGGCTGCTCACCGTCAACGCGCTCACCGCCGCGCACGGCGTGATCGTGCCGCTGGAAACCGAATTCTTCGCCCTTCGCGGCGTGGCCCTGCTCATCGAGACGATCAACAAGGTGCGAGATCGGCTCAACCCGCGGCTGACGACCGACGGTATCCTCGCAACGATGTACGACAGCCGGACATTGCATTCCCGGGAGGTCCTTGACCGGGTACGCGACGCGTTCGGCGAGCAGGTGTTCGCCACCGTCATCAACCGCACCGTGAAGTTCCCCGACGCCTCCGTCGCGACCGAACCCATCGTCACCTACGCCCCGCAACACCCCGGCGCGCTGGCGTATCGCCAGCTCGCCCGCGAACTCATTGCCCGCGGTGACGTCGCTTAGCACGGCCGCTCAGAGCGACGCCTTTCACCTCACGCTGGAGAACTTCACCGGCCCGTTCGACCTGCTCCTCACGCTCATCAACAAGCGGCAACTCGATGTCACCGAGGTCGCTCTCGCGCAAGTGACAGACGAATTCGTCGCCTACATCCGCGGTCAGGATCAGTGGGAACTGGACGAAGCCAGCGAATTCCTCCTCATCGCCGCAACCCTGCTCGACCTCAAAGCCGCGCGCCTGCTACCTCGCGGGGAAGTAGAGGATGCAGAGGACCTGGAATTGCTCGAAGCCCGGGACCTGCTGTTCGCCCGGTTGCTGCAGTACCGGGCGTACAAGGAAGTTTCGGACTGGCTGGGGGAGCGGTTCGCCGTTCAGGGCCGCTCCCAGCCCCGGTCGGTCGGGCTCGAGCCGCAATTCGCCTCGCTCCTACCCGAGTTGATCTGGCACGTGGGTCCCGAGGAGTTCGCCGCGCTGGCTGCCGCCGCGCTCGCGCCGAAGACCCCGGCCGGGGTCGACCTCACCCACCTGCATCATCCGGTCATCAGCGTTCGGGAGCAGGCCGCGATCCTCGCCGGTAAACTCCGCCGCACCAGCGCGCTGACGTTCCGCGACCTCATCGCCGATGCCCCGGGCACGAGCACGGTCGTCGCGCGGTTCCTCGCGCTGCTGGAACTCTTCCGCGAACATGCCATCGCGTTCGAGCAAGCGGCCCCACTCGCCGACCTCACCGTGAGGTGGACCGGCGCAGAATGGGACGAGGCGGATCTCAGCACCGATTATGACGAGGAAGGCGCCAACAATGAGTGAAACAGCGAACGAGCACCGCGTGCACGGAGCGTTGGAAGCGATTCTCATGGTCAGCGACACCCCTGTCCCGGCAGAACAACTGGCCGCCGTTCTCGGTATACCGGTGAGCGAGATCCGCGAGGCCTTGGAACACCTCGCCCGGACGTATCGGGATCAGGGACGCGGGTTTGAATTACGCGAACTCGGCCAGGGGTGGCGATACTACTCGCACCCCGAATTCGCCGACGCCGTCGAGGCGTTCGTCCGAGATGGTCAGACGGCCCGGCTCACCAAAGCGGCGTTGGAGACCCTCGCCGTCATCGCCTACCGGCAACCCGTCTCCCGCGGGCGGATTGCAAGCATCCGGGGAGTGAATGTCGACGGTGTGGTGAGAACGCTCCTGACCCGCGGTCTCGCCGAGGAGGCCGGGCGGGACCCGGAGACGGGCGCGCTGCTATATCAGACGACGAGTTATTTCCTCGAGCGGCTCGGACTTCGGAGCATCGCCGAACTGCCCCCCTTGGCGCCATTCCTCCCGGATGAGGCGTCGTTAGAAACCATCCTCGAAGGAGACCAATGACCGACCCCCACGTGCCTGACGGCATCCGCCTGCAAAAAGTCCTCGCCGATGCGGGCGTGGGTTCGCGCCGGGCATGCGAAAGGCTCATCTCCCAAGGGCGGGTGAAGGTCAACGGCTCGGTGGTGCGCGAGCTCGGCACGAGGGTCGATCCCGCGGGCGCCCTCATCCACGTCGACGATGCCCGGGTGCTCCTCGACGACACGCACCTGACTCTCGCACTCAACAAACCCGTCGGCGTGGTGTCTTCCATGGCGGATGAGTTCGACCGCCCGGACCTGCGCCAATTCGTCGAGACCCGCACCGAACGGCTCTTCCACGTCGGGCGTCTCGACACGGACACCGACGGGCTGATCCTGCTCACCAATGATGGGGAACTCGCCCACCGGCTCGCCCACCCCTCCTACGAGGTCCCGAAGACCTACGTCGCATTGGTCGATGGGCTCGTGCGGCGCGGCCTCGCCCCAGAGCTGCGTGAGGGCGTGCACCTCTCCGATGGCCCGGTAGCGATATCGCAGTTCAAACTCCTCGAACAAGGACCCGAATCCGCACTCGTGGAGCTCACCCTGCACGAGGGCCGCAAGCACATCGTGCGCCGCCTGTTCGAACACGTGGGGCATCCGGTGCGCAGCCTCACCCGGGTGCGATTCGGATCGATCCGGTTGGGCAACCTCAAACCCGGGCGGACCCGGGTCATCGGCGGCAACGAACTTGCGCACCTGATGAGAACCGTCGGCATGTGAGAATTCGTACATCACGCGCATTCCCCACCTGCCGCGGCGATCGGGCAAGGCGGTTGCCGCTATGGTTTTGCACGTGAGAAAAGAACCATCCGCAACAGTGGGGCCCGTGCTGATTATCGGCTCCGGCCTCCTCGGAGCGTCGATCGGTCTCGCTCTAACCGCATTAGAAGTTCCCGTCCGCGTACGGGACGCCTCGCCCGTCGCCGAGGCCCTCGCCCGAGACATCGGTGCCGGCGAAGTGGACGGCGCCTCGGCACCCGAGCCCGCCCTCGTCGTCGTCGCGACCCCGCCGGACGTCACCGCAGGCGTGATCGGGTCGGCACTGCACATGTACCCCAATGCGATCGTCACCGACGTCGCGAGCGTCAAGAGCATCATTCTCGAAGAACTCAGCGAACTCGCTGATCTGGACCTGTCCAGGTACGTCGGGAGCCATCCGATGGCAGGGCGAGAAAAGACCGGCGCAGCCGCGGCGACCGGCGAGCTATTCGCGGGCCGGCCGTGGGTGGTGTGCCCCCACGACCGCTCCGATCCGCAGGCAGAACTAGCGGTGCGGCACCTCGCCGCGGACCTCGGGGCCTCACCCGTGACGATGACGGCCGCTGAACATGATCACGCCGTCTCCCTCGTCTCCCACGTCCCCC
>CAMXUZ010000133.1 GCA_947251855.1 uncultured Ruaniaceae bacterium | reverse complement strand
CGGCTTCCATGTGCTTATCGGGGGCCTCGCCGGCGTGCTTTTCCTGAGCTTCGCCCTGCTTCTTGATGGCTTCTTCCTTCGACTTCTTATCGGTCATGGCCAACCTCCTGGAGTAGGGCTCGATCCGTCTGCCCACGGTATCCACCCAGCGGACTCCCCGCAATCCTCACCCGGAGGGGTAGATCCGTGGGCCGGCGCCCCCGCACACCGGATCTCAGCGCAGCACCTCTAGCGCATCGCGCACCGACGCCGAGAACGGCTTCGACCCGGGCGTTTCCTTCGCCCATACCTCGAGGGCGGCGAAGAACGCCCCTGCATAGGCGCGGGAAAGGACGTCCGCGCGCAGCCCGTCTTCTCCCGAACGGCGCAAGTGCTCCGCGATCGTACGCGCGAGGCGCGCCTGACGTTGCGCACCGGTGAGCACGAGCTCGGCCACGACACCCATCGCTTCCGCGTTCGCGATCGCGAGCACCGCGACTCCCGGGGCGAGCGTGTCCGCCGCATCGAGGAGCACCTCACGCACCGCCTCGGTGCCCCCGCCCGGCCCTTCATCCGCCCCGTAGCCCAGGGTGCGGGCGATCCCGGCGATCGCGTCGTCCACCGACGCCCACAGCAGGTCCGACTTCGAATCGACGTAGTTGAAGAAGGTCGCGCGGCTCACCCCCGCGCGGCGAGTGATGTCGACGACCGAGGTGTCCGCGTACCCGCGTTCGAGGAAGAGTTCGCACGCGGCTTCTTCAAGCATCTCGCGGGAGATCGCCTTCGGGCGCCCCGCCGAACGGGGAGTTGTCATGCCTCCAGCCTACGCAAAGACACGCCGCCGCGCCCGACAATCGGGAGCGAAGCCGGCCCGGGACTGTGAGCGAGATCGCGGGCTCAGGTACCCAAAACACCGATATTGTTAGACGCGGACCAACAACCACGATCTTCTACCTCCACACCCTGAAAGGTCCTCATGTCTCGGCGAATCAGTATCGCGGCGATCGGCACCGCGCTCCTCCTCACGGCCTGCGGCACCGGTTCGAGCGACCCCCAATCCGGCGCAAACCCCGCGACCGACGGCGCGGACGCCAGCGGCGGCACTCTCATCTACGCCACCGGCGACGCCGAACCCACGTGCCTCGATCCCCACGTCGGGGGCAACTATCCCCAGGCCCTCCTCTCCACCCAGTACTTGGAACCCCTCGTCGGGCGGGACGCCGAGGGGGCGATTCAGCCGTGGCTCGCGACGGACTGGGAGGTCGCCGAAGACGGACTCACATGGGAGTTCACCTTGCAGGAAGGCATCACCTTCACCGACGGCACCCCGGTGGATGCCGAGGCGGTCAAGGCCAACATCGAACACCTGCAGGCCCCGGAAACGGCGTCCTCCACGGGCTACCTCGCGGTGGAGAAGATCGACGAGGTCGAACCACTCGACGAGACCCACGTACGTTTCCGCCTCTCCGAACCCGATTCCTCCCTGCTGGAGTCGCTGAGCCAACAGTGGACCGCGATCCAGTCCCCCGCGGGAATCGAACGTGGGATGGAGGAGAACTGCGCCGAACCGATCGGGACCGGCCCGTTCGTCGTCGTCGACTGGGTTCCCCAGCAACACGTGCTGCTGGAACGCAACGAGGACTACGCCACGCCCGGGCCGGAAGCCGAACATGAGGGCCCGGCGCTGCTCGAGGCGATCGAGTGGCGGTTCATCCCCGATCCGGCGACCCGCTCGGCGGCCCTCACCTCCGGCGAGGTGCACATGATCGACAATCCCGAACCGGATGCCATCGCCACCGCAGGCGAGGACGCCACGCACATCGACGCCCCGCGGCCCGGCTCGGTGAACCGGATCGAACTCAATGCCGGCCAGCCCCCGTTCGACGACGTCCGCGTGCGGGAGGCGTTCATCCGCGCCGTCGACATCGGTCCGGGCATCGACACTCTCTATCAGGGCGTGGCCGAGCGGTCCTACTCCCCGCTGTCGAGCGTCGAACCGTTCGCGTACTCCGACGATTCCCTATTCACCCCGGATCCCGACAAGGCGAGCGACCTCCTCGACGAGGCCGGGTGGAGCGAGACCGACGCTGACGGGTACCGCGTCAAGGACGGCGACCGCCTCGCCGTGCGCTTCCCCGTCTCCACGAACCAATCGGTCGCGGCGGAGCGGGCGCTGTTCGAGCAGATCCAGGCCCAGGCCAAGGACGCCGGCTTCGAGGTCACCCTCACCCCGCTCGACCTCTCTGCCTGGTACGAGGCCCTCGAAGCCCCCGCCGAGGATGCCGATGACAGCGCCGAGTACACTTACGAGGCGGTCTCCGCCCCGTACACGAAGGTCGGCCCGGACGTGCTGCGGATCCTCTACCATTCCGACGGGATCGAGCCCGCCCCGAGCGGCTATTTCGCCAACCACGCCCAGGTGGACGATCCGGAGGTCGATGAGCTGCTCGAACAGGCCGCCCGCGACACCGACGTCGACGCCCGCCGCCAGACCTACGAGGACGTGCAGCGCCAGATCCTCCAGGGGTATTACATCCTGCCGCTGTACGACCAGCAGAACCACTTCCTCACCCAGGCAGTGACCGGCGTGGACATCCTGGGAACGGTCGCGACCCCGACGTTCATCAACGCCTCCCTCGCGGAGTAGTTCGCCGGCATCATGAGGATCCTGCGGTGGCTCGCCGGGCGCGTGGCGGCGGCGCTGTTCGTGGCATGGGTCGTCGCGACTGTGGTGTTCTTCGCCCTGCGCGCCGCCGGCGGGGATCCCTCCGAGGCGATCCTCGGGGGTCCCGGCTCGCAGACCAGCCCCGAGGCGATGGCCCGGGTGCGCGAGGAGTACGGCCTCGACCGGCCGCTGATCGTGCAATACCTCCTTCAGTTGGCGCGGATCCTCACGTTCGACCTCGGGGATTCTTACGCGCGACGGCGCCCCGTCGCCGAACTCATTTCCGGTCAGCTCGGCGCG
>CAMXUZ010000132.1 GCA_947251855.1 uncultured Ruaniaceae bacterium | reverse complement strand
CCCATCCATGCCTCCCATTCCTTCCCGATCCTCACCACCGCGTTCGGCGACGTCGTCACCGAGTGGCGGTCGCGTCTGTACCTCATCAATGCTCGGGTGGGGCGCTACATCGGGTTGGGCCGGGCAGGCAGGCTCGCTCAGGTCATCACGGAGCTCGCCGACCCCCAGCGGCGCACATTCCTGCTCGGCCGGGCCCCGTGGGCGGAAGCCGTGGGCCGTCTGGGGATGCCCACACCCCGGGAGTGCTTCGCCTACGTCCCGCCGCTGTCCGTCCTTCCCCGCGGGGAAGGGGAGGTGACCGGGATCGTGCGGGTGGGGCTGCGCGAACACCTCGAGTTCCTCGCCGCGTTCCACGGTCCCGCCCAGGGCCGTTGGTGAACGGGTGAGGGAGCCGACTACAATCACCTGTGGTTAACCAACCTAGAAGAAGGTCGCTATATGTCTTTGCCCGCCCTATCGCCGCTCGATCCCACCGGTGTGGAGGCGGCGGTCGAATCCGCCATGGCGGCGATCGGCGCCGCAGCCACGCTGGAGGAACTCAAAGAGGTCCGCATCGCGCACACGGGGGATAAGAGCCCGCTAGCCCTGGCGAATCGGGCGATCAAGGACCTCGCCAAGGAAGACAAGTCCCTCGCCGGGAAGACCGTCGGCCAAGCCCGGGGACGGGTGAACAAGGCGATCGCCGAGCGGCAGCTCGTGCTCGAGGAAGAGCGCGATGAGCGGATCCTGCGGGAAGAGACGGTCGACGTCACGTTGCCCACGGAGCGGTATCCTCTCGGCGCGCGGCACCCGCTGTCGGTGATCCAGGAAGAGATCTCCGACTTCTTCGTCGCGATGGGCTGGGAGATCGCCGAAGGACCCGTGGTGGAACACGAGTGGTTCAACTTCGACGCCCTGAACTTCGCTGCCGACCACCCCGCGCGGCAGATGCAAGACACCTTCTTCATCGAACCGGCCGCTGCCCACCTCGTGCTGCGCACCCACACCTCGCCCGTACAGGCGCGCACCCTGTTGGAACGGGATCTGCCGCTGTTCATCGCCTGCCCGGGAACGGTGGCCCGCACCGATGAGCTCGACGCCACCCACACCCCGATCTTCCACCAGGTCGAAGGGCTCGCCGTGGACAAGGGGCTGACGATGGCCCACCTCAAGGGCACCCTCGACCACTTCGCCCGGGCGATGTTCGGTCCCGAGGCGCGCACCCGGCTGCGCCCGAGTTTCTTCCCGTTCACCGAACCCAGCGCCGAAATGGACCTGTGGTTCCCCCAGAAGAAGGGCGGGCCGGGGTGGATCGAGTGGGGCGGGTGCGGGATGGTCAACCCGGACGTCCTCATCGCCTGCGGCATCGACCCCGAGGAGTACACCGGCTTCGCCTTCGGGATGGGGATCGAACGCACACTCATGCTCCGCCACGGAATCGACGACATGCACGACATGGTCGAAGGAGATATCCGCTTCTCGCTGGGAGGTCAGCGCTAAATGCCGTACGTACCCCTTACCTGGCTCCGCGACCACGTCGACGTGCCCGCCGACGCCACCCCGCAGACCCTCGCCGATGACCTCGTGCGGGTGGGCCTGGAGGAGGAAGCGATCGACACCTCCGCCGTCGTCACCGGCCCTCTCGTCGTCGGCAAAGTGCTCTCCGTGACGCCCGAGGAACAGAAGAACGGCAAGACGATCAACTGGTGCCACGTCGACGTCGGGGAGCACAACGACGAGGCGGGTCATCGCGGCATCGTCTGCGGCGCCCACAACTTCGGCGTCGGGGACAGCGTCGTCGTCGCACTTCCCGGGGCGGTCCTGCCCGGGGATTTCGCGATCTCCGCCCGCAAGACCTACGGTCACATCTCCGACGGCATGATCTGTTCGGAGAGCGAGCTCGGCCTCGGGGAGGACCACTCGGGCATCATCGTGCTCCCCGAACCGGCCCCCGCCCCCGGCGTCGACGCGCTGGAACTGCTCGGCCTGGGCGAGGCGGTGCTGGAGATCAACGTCACCCCCGACCGCGGCTACTGCTTCTCCATGCGCGGCATCGCTCGCGAATACTCCCACTCCACCGGGGCGGCGTTCCGCGACCCCGCGGTTCGGCAGGTGCCGGCCGCGAACGAGGCGGGGTTCCCCGTCATCGTCGACGACGATGCCCCGATCCGCGGCAACGTGGGATGTGACAGGTTCGTCACCCGCATCGTGCGGGGGATCAACCCGGACGCTCCCACCCCCGACTGGATGAAACGGCGCCTGATCCAAGCAGGAATGCGCCCCATCTCCCTCGCGGTCGACATCACCAACTACGTCATGCTCGACCTCGGCCAACCGTTACACGCCTACGACCTCGGCACCCTCCAGGCCCCCATCACGGTCCGCCGCGCGCGGCCGGGGGAGAAGCTCACGACCCTCGACGACGTCCGCCGTGAACTGCATGCCGAGGACCTCCTCATCACCGATTCCGGCGGGGAACGGATCCTGGGGATCGCCGGGGTCATGGGCGGGGAGGAGACCGAGGTCTCCAGCGCCACCACGGACGTGCTCGTGGAAGCCGCCCACTTCGACCCCGTCACGATCGCTCGCTCCGCGCGGCGCCACCGGCTCCCCTCCGAGGCCGCCAAACGGTTCGAACGCGGCGTGGACACCGAGCTCGCTCCCGTCGCGGCCGACCGAGTGGTGGAGCTACTCGTCGACCTCGCC
>CAMXUZ010000131.1 GCA_947251855.1 uncultured Ruaniaceae bacterium | reverse complement strand
CGACGAGCACGGCGAGCAGCTCGAGCAGGAGATCCGCCGCCTGCGCGAGAACCCGAACATGTACAACGAGTTCGCCGTCGACTACGCCGCGCGGCACAACCTGGTCATCGCCGAGAACGACCACGCGGTGGCGTTCGCGGGTTTCGGGCACCGCTACCCCACCCTGGAGATCCACTCGAAGTCGCCGACCTGCGAGCCATGGCGGCAGACGCCGGAGGAGGTCGCGGGCATGAGCGACCTCATCCACGCCTGCCACGCCGCCGCCGGCCCCGACGTGCCGTGCAACGAGGAGTGGCACCACCGGCCCATCGACCTGGACGTGCGGATGCCGTGGCGCGTCATGATCAAGTGGCGCGTGTCCAACCTCGCCGGGTTCGAGGGCGGCACGAAGATCTACCTGAACACCATCTCCCCGCAGGCCCTGCGCGATCGCGTCGTGCCGCAGCTGTACCGCCTGCGCGACGAGCGCCGCATCGCCGCCGATACCCGCATCGCCGTCGAGTGCGCCTGCCGGCCGAACTCCCTGCACTACAACCCGCAGGTGTCCAAGGAGTCGCGGTTGTAAGGGCTTGCTTTTCGCTTGACGACGGCCCGGCGCCACCCCCATTCGCAGTACCGGCGCAATCGGCGGGCTTGCGGGGCGGCCCGTTCGAACACCGAGTTGCGGTGGAGGGCTTCGATTTTGAGATGTTGAGTCGCCCATTTGTTCGACTCAGGGGCTATTTTCGCCCCATTTGATCCGGTGCATTAGATACTCTGTTCCCATGACCAACGGGGGCGATGGCAACGGTTCGACGGGCACCGGGCGGCCCGCCGGGTGCGTCGCGGACTTGCGCGAAGCGGTCGGGCACTTCTCCGCCGCCGTCGACGTCATGGCGGGAGGCTGGGACCTCCTCGATGACGACGCCCGGCACGAGCTCTACGTCGAATTGGAAACCGCGCGCCGTCGGCTCGCCATCGTCGACACGGAGTATTTGTCGGCGACGGCGAACGGGCGCGTCGTAAAGCAAACACCCGTGGCCATGCAGAAACTCGTCGAGAACGCGCACGTGTCGCGGGCCGAGGCGCGGCGGCGATTGGCCGCGGCGCACCGGCTGCAGAGGGCCGAGGCCCAAGACCGGCCGCCGAAACACGACCTGCCGGCGGTGCGCCAACGCGTGGAGGAGGGCGTGGCGGGCGCAGATGCGGTGGAGCTGATCCACAAGGCGCTGGACGAACTGCCCGAGCGGGGCAACGAACTGGTCCACGTCGCCGATCCGCACATCGCCGATTTGCTGGACAAGGTGCAGGTCGATGATCTGCGGCATCTCGGGCCGATGCTGCGCGCGTTGCTGGGGCTGGATGACCCGTATTCCGACGAGGACCGGCAGCGGCGCCGCAGCGTGCGGTTGTCGCAACCCGACGGAGACAACATGTCCCGGATCAGCGGGCACGTGACGCCGGAGCTGGGCGCGATTCTCCGGCGGCTGTGGGCCGATTTTGCGGGGCCGGGGGCATTGCTGCCCAAGGGTGCCGACGACGACCGCACCGCCGATCAGCGTCGCCACGATGCGCTGGAAGCGGCGATCGCCGCGGGGTTCGGGAGCGAGGGGTCGGATGAGGAGGCCGGTGAAGGGACCGATGAGGGACCGGAAACCGGACCAGATTCGGATGAGGGCCAGGATGCGGGACCGAGTGAGGGACCAGACTCGGATTCGGCACCGGACATCGGACCAGATGAAGGTCCCCCTCCTGTTCCTCTCGCCCCTTCCCCGGCGCCGAACGTTCGGCCGGTGAAGAGGTTACGGCCGAAACGCGGGACGACCTCGATCGTGGTGACCATGCACATCTCGGAGCTGACGAAGATGACGGGCACCGCGCTGACGGACGTGGCCACGACGACGTCCATCGGAGAAGCCGTCCGCGGGGCCGACGCACGCGACGTCTTCCTGTCGGTGATGGACTTCCGGGGGCGGAATCTGTGGTTCGGGCGGTCGAGGCGCGCCGGATCCCTCAACCAGTACCTCGCACTGTGCGCGGAAGAAGGGATGAGTACGGCACCGGGGTCATCGTCGCCGCCCGCCTACTGCGACATTCACCACATCGACAGGTGGGACACGGGAGGGCCGACGAACGTCGACGCCATGACGCTCGCCGACTACGTCATGCACGGCCGCGTCGACGACGACCGGGCCGACGAAAATCGCTGGTGGACGACGAGGGCGGGGCCACCGGAGGACCGGAAATCCGGGCGCGGAGCAGCTCGGGGGCGGGAAGATGGGGCGCGGCATGGCCCCGAGAACCCCAAGGTGCGCTGGATACCGCCGAAGTCGATGGATCCGGACCGGGCGCCGCGGGAAAATCACCATCCGCTCGGATGGCTCGCGCCGGGGCGTCGGATCCGGAGGTTCTTTTCGCGGGGAGCCGGCTCCGACGGCGAACCGGACGGGGGCGATGACGGGGCTCCGCAGGCGTGAGGGCAGCGAAATTCAACCGACCAGCCGAAAATGGACTGATCGGTACACTGGCGTGAGCACTTCGCGCAGGGGTTCACACCGCGCATGGTTCACACCACGCGAGCCCCACGCACGACACGCACGCACGCCGCAAGCACAATCGCAGAATGAGGTTCACCGACCCGATGTCCGCCACCGCCCCGACCGACGCCCGCCCGTACCGCACGATCCCCGAGATCATCGCGGATCACGGAGTCGACTTGTCGTGGCAGCAATCGGTGTACCGGCACCTGCACGCCAACCCGGAACTGTCGGCCGTCGAAGAGCGCACCGCCGACTTCCTGGCACACCGCCTCTCCGAGTTCGACTGCAGCATCACCACCGGCATCGGCGGCCACGGATTGGTCGGCGTCTTCCGCAACGGCGAAGGACCCACCGTGCTCTACCGCGCCGACATCGACGCACTGCCGGTCGAAGAAGCCACCGGCGTGGACTACGCCTCCGTCGCCGACGGCGTCTCCCGCGAAGGCGTCGCCTCCAAGGTCATGCACGCCTGC
>CAMXUZ010000130.1 GCA_947251855.1 uncultured Ruaniaceae bacterium | reverse complement strand
GTGACGTGGCCGGCGGCCTGATCGACCAGGCGGGTACGATCACGGCGGAACATCTGCGCGATGAAGATCGCGATGAGCGAGCCGGCGAGGATCGGGGCGAGCCAGGCGAGGGAGTGGGTCGCCCGCACGAGCCAGGCGGAGGCGAGCGCAACCACGAGCAGGATCGCCGTGACCGGCAGCCGCCGCCCCATGTGCGGCAACAGCGGGGCCCACCCGAGAGCGACGACGACGGCGATCGCCGCCACGGTGATCTCGAACAGCGGCCGCGGCGTAAAGGTGGTCACGCCGATGCCGGCGGCCGCGGTTGCCGTAACCACCGCGCGGAAGCTGCCGCTCATCATAAGGAGCTACTCTTTTCGTCGCTGTGCTAGCCGAGGTCATTATCCCAGGTTCCGTGCCCTCGTGGAGCATCGTCAGCGAGTAGCTGAACCCAGCGATCGGAGCTGTGGAAAATATTTGCGAAGTGCCGATGGGCGTTTACACTGGAGGCAGACGTCGGGCCGTGATCCGGCCCCGGGCTCCAACATTTGCCGCTACGAGCGGCCTTCGCGCCGTCAGGCGCTGGCCGGTCCGGCGTCGTTAACCCCACTCCCTTAAGCGGAGTGGGGTTTTTAACATTTCGGAGCAGTTTTCCCGCATTTTGCCCCATGTCGGGCGAATTTCGCCGCGGAAGTCATCGGTTTCCCCACGACTGTTTCCCCTTCGAGGCAAATCTGCCCTACTCTTATCCCGTTGCTCCCTTTACTCTTCTGACGGAGAAGCCGGTGCGTTTTCGTATCACCCCTCGTGACTCCACGTTCTTTGACCTCTTCGCCGCTCTCGCGGCCCACCTCGTCACAGGCGCGGATCTCCTTGCTCAGCTGATCGGTGCGGACCCCGCGGACCGGGCGGACTTGGCCAAACAGCTCAAAGACGCCGAGCACCTCGCCGATGATTCCACTCACACCATCTTCCGCCGGGTCAACCAGACGTTCGTGACCCCCTTCGACCGGGACGACATCTACGACCTCGCCTCGGCCCTGGATGACTGCATGGACAACATGGAGGCCGCCGGGGAGATCGTGGTGCTCTACGGAGTGGATGAGCTGCCCGACGCGGTCACCGACCAGGTGCGGACCCTGCAACGCGCGGCGGAACTCACTGCTGAGGCGATGCCGAAGCTCGCGACGATGGACGACCTCGAAGAGTACTGGATCGAAGTGAACCGGCTCGAGAACGAAGCCGACCGTTCCTACCGCTCCCTCGTCGCCGATCTCTTCCGGAACCCGCGTTTCCAGGCCACGCCTGCGGGCGTTGTGGAACTCATGCGGTTGCGCGCCGTCGTCGACACCCTCGAGGCTGCCGCGGACAGTTTCGAAACGGTGGCGAACACCGTAGAGACCATCGTTCTCAAGGAAAGCTAACAACACGTGGAGCTCGCTCTCGTCATCGTCGTCGTCGTTATCGCGTTGGCGTTCGACTACACCAACGGATTTCACGACGCTGCCAACGCCATCGCCACTTCTGTTTCAACTCGGGCGCTCACCCCGCGTGCGGCGCTCGCCATGGCCGCGGTGATGAACCTCGTCGGCGCGATGCTCGGGGTCGGGGTTGCGGAGACCATCGGCTCGGGGATCATTGACGCGCCACAGGGGCACGGCGGGCTCGTCGTCGTCCTCGCCGGCCTGGTCGGGGCGATCACGTGGAACCTCATCACCTGGTGGAAGGGGCTGCCCTCTTCCTCCTCACACGCCCTCATCGGCGGGCTCATGGGGGCGGGGCTCGCCTCATTCTCGCAGGTGCACTGGACGGTCATCCTCGACAAGGTCGTCATTCCGATGGTCGCCTCCCCGCTCGTGGGGTTCACCCTCGCGTTCTTCGCGATGGTCGGCCTCCTGTGGCTGTTCCGTAACGCCGCCCCGGGCAAGGCGCAGCGGCGGTTTCGGGTGCTGCAGACCATCTCGGCGGCGGCCATGGCGCTCGGGCACGGCCTGCAGGACGCGCAGAAGACGATGGGGGTCATCGTCCTTGCCCTCGTGGCCGGGGGACTGCATCCCGCGGGCGGAGGGATCCCCCTGTGGGTGAAACTCGCCGCAGCGGGCGCGATCTCTGCGGGGACCTACGCCGGGGGCTGGCGCATCATGCGCACCCTCGGGCGGAAAGTCATCGAACTCGATCCCGCCCGGGGCTTCGTCGCCGAGGGAGTCGCCGCGAGCGTGCTGTACACGACCGCCTTCGTCTTCCACGCCCCGATCTCCACCACCCACACGATCACGTCGGCGATCATGGGGGTGGGCGCCACCAAGCGGCTCTCGGCCGTCCGCTGGGGCGTTGCCAGGAACATCGCCGTTGCCTGGGTACTCACGATTCCGGCCGCTGCCGTCGTGGCCGCCGGCATGTATTTCCTGCTGCACCTGTTCATCTGATCCGCACCGCGAGCGGGACCGCACCTTCGCGTGCGGTTCGTCCCTGGGTGACGTTCGTCATTGCTTCCCAGGTTTTTTTGAGATTGCACTTACCCACCCAGTAGGGTTGGTGTGCAAATTTTGACTATTTTGGAGCTTTCCTTGAGAATTTCTTTCCTTCGCGGCGCGGGCCTCACCTTCACCGCCGTTCTTGCTGGTTCCGCGCTCGTTGCGTGCGCCGAAGTGCCGACGGCGGAAGTGGGCGACTGCATCAACAGTTCCGACCTCGCCGACGATGAGATCGACGAGATCACGACCGTCTCCTGCGACGAGCCCCACGACCTCGAGGTGTTCCATGCGTTCGACCTGCCCGAGGGGGATTTCCCGGGTGAGGAGGCGATGAGCGAGGCGGCCGAAGAGGAGTGCGTGGGCGCGTTCGAGGACTACGTCGGCCTCGACTACCTCGACTCGGAGCTGTACATCACGATCATCAACCCTACCGAGGACACCTGGGACACCGCGGATGACCGCGAGATCCTCTGCGTCCTGCAGGGTGAGGACGCAACGAGCTCCTTCAAAGACTCCGAGATCTAACCGAATCTGCCGGAGATGTAGGCTTCCGTAGCCGAGTTGGACGGCGCTGAGAAGATCTGTGCCGTCGCGTCGAGCTCCACGAGCCGCCCGGGTTCGCCCGCGCCGTCGGTGTTGAAGAACCCGGTCCGGTCCGAGACCCGGGCGGCTTGTTGCATGTTGTGGGTGACGATGACGATCGTGTAGTCGTCTTTGAGTTCGGTGATGAGATCCTCGATCGCGAGGGTGGAGATCGG
>CAMXUZ010000129.1 GCA_947251855.1 uncultured Ruaniaceae bacterium | reverse complement strand
GGCTGCCCCGTCGGCGACGTCGTGGGCCTGCGCGGGGGAGGGCATCGAGTGGATGTTCTCCTCCGGGATGCCTAGCTTGGCGAACACGGGCGTGACCGCGGCGTCGTTGCGGTCCGCGTGACCGATCGGGACGAACCGTTCATCGACCCACCAAACGTGCACGTTGCCCCAGTTCACCGCTCCGGCGAGCTCGGAATCCGGCACCGCGCCGAGCACGGAGGTTCCCACGCTGCCACCGGCGATGGCGAGGTGAACGTCCTCGCGCACCGCCGCTGCGTCCGCGAGGTCGAGACAGAGCCGAGCGGCGGTGACCTTCGCGAGCGTTTCCGGATCCGGGTAGACAAGAACGGTCATGAAACCTCCACATCAAAAATCGCGGCGAGGGCGGCCGCGTACGCCTCGTCCGGATCGAGCCGGCGCAGATCTTCTATGAGGCACTCGGCGAGGCCCCGCATGGGGAGGGCGACGTGCTGGTCGACCTGCCCGGGGATGGAGATCGATAGCGTGGTCGATCCTTCCGGGCGCTTGAGTTCCACCGGCCCCGCCTCATGGTCGAGGCGCAGGCCCGTGATCGCCGAGGCGTCCGGGTCATGCTCGATGCGGATCTCCGCAGCGAGAGTGTGCCGCAACCAGCCGGCGTAGAGCAACACCGAGGGGTGAGTACTGTTGCCATAGACCGTCCCTGCCTGCGGGGCGGAGCGGGCGATGTCGAGGGTGGATGCGGTGAGCCCGCGCCACAGCGTGGTGCGTGCCCACGAGAGGTCGGTATCGCCGGGGGAGTAGGTGCGGGCGAGTTGGTGCAGCCGCGGAATCGGTTCCTCGCAGGTGAGCACGTCGGAGATCCTACGCTGGGACAGTTTGCCCAGCAGCCCGGCGTCCAACGCTTCGGGCGTCTCACCGGGCCACCACACGACGATCGGAGCGTCGGGAAGAAGCAGCGGGGTGACGAGGGTGTCAACATCCTGGGTCGCCGGCCCAGCCGGTTGCAGGATGATCACCTCACTCGCGCCCGCATCCGCCCCGACCCGCACCTCGGCATCCAACCGGCCCTCCGGCGCGGCCTCATCCGTGGGACTGACGACGATGACTCGGCACGGGTGTTCTCGGCTCGCGTCGTTCGCTGCGGCGATGGCGGTTTCGGCGTCCCCGTTATCGGTGAGGATGATGAGCGTGAGAACCCGCCCGAGGGCGACCACGCCCCCTTCCTCACGCAGCGCCAGGAGCCGGCTATCGACGTCCTGGCTCGAGGTGTTCTCTAACGTGACAATCATGGTCGCCTCCAGGTGCGGCCGTCCGCGGCGAGCATTTCGTCCGCCGATTGCGGGCCCCACGTGGCGGGCCGGTAGGTATCCGGGGCGCCGTTGTTCGCCCAATACTCGATGATGGGATCGAGGATCATCCAGGAGAGCTCGACCTCACGTTGGCGGGGGAAGAGCGGCGGATCTCCGAGGAGGACATCGAGCAGGAGGCGTTCGTAGGCTTCCGGGGATGCTTCAGTGAAGGAGTGGCCGTAGCCGAAGTCCATCGTCACGTCCCGGACTTCCATGGAGGTCCCGGGGACCTTCGAACCGAACCGGATCGTCACGCCCTCATCGGGCTGGACCCGGATGACGATCGCGTTCTGGCCGAGTTCCTGGGTGGCCTCGGTATCGAAGGGCAGGTGCGGGGCGCGTTTGAACACGAGCGCGATCTCCGTCACTCGGCGTCCCAGGCGTTTGCCCGTGCGCAGGTAGAAGGGCACCCCCGCCCACCGCCGGGTGTCGATGTCGAGGCGCATCGCCGCGTACGATTCGGTGACCGAGGAGGGGTCCATCCCTTCCTCATCGAGGAATCCGTTGACGAACCTGCCTGCCTGCCACCCCGAGGTGTACTGCCCGCGCGCGGTGTGGCGCGCGAGGTCGCTGGGGATACGCACCGCGGAGAGCACTTTCTCCTTCTCTGCCCGCAGATCCGCGGCGTCGAAGGAGACCGGTTCTTCCATCGCGGTGAGCGCGAGCAACTGCAGCAAGTGGTTCTGGATGACGTCCCGGGCTGCCCCGATACCGTCGTAATAGCCGGCGCGGGAACCGATCCCGATGTCCTCGGCCATGGTGATCTGAACGTGGTCGACGTAGTTGTTGTTCCAGATCGGTTCGAACATCGTGTTCGCGAACCGTAACGCGAGGATGTTCTGAACCGTTTCCTTGCCGAGGTAGTGGTCGATGCGGAACACCGAATCTGGAGGAAACACCTCAGAAACGACGTCGTCGAGCTCCCGGGCGGACGCGAGGTCATGACCGAACGGTTTTTCCACCACCACGCGCCGCCACGCATCGGCGGGGCTGTCGGACAGGCCGGAGGCGGCGAGTTGCTCGCACACCTGCGGGAACTGCCCCGGTGGCACCGAGAGGTAGAACGCGTGATTCCCCTGGGTCCCCCGTTCGTTGTCGAGTTCCTCCACCGTGTCAGCGAGGCGTTGAAACGCCGCTTCGTCCCCGAACTCGCCCGGCACGAAGCGGAAGCCGGAACATAGGTGCTCCCAGACGAGTTCGTCGAACGGGGTCCGGCAGTGTTCCTGCACGGCCGCTTTGGCGATGTCCCGGAACTCCCCATGCCCCCAATCGCGCCGGGCGAAGCCCACGAGGGCGAACCCGGGGGGCAGCAACCCCCGGTTGGTGAGGTCGTAGATCGCCGGCAGGAGTTTGC
>CAMXUZ010000128.1 GCA_947251855.1 uncultured Ruaniaceae bacterium | reverse complement strand
GTCACATCGCCGGCTCGGCCGAGATCCTCGTGGAGGGCGGCACGCACGAGATCATCCGTGAGCACCCGCGGGAGACCGGCGGTCATCGGATCTCCAACATGCGCTCGACGGCGGCGCGGGCCCGGCGGGCGACGGCCGGGTCGATCCGCACCTCGTGGCGCAGGTTCTCCAGCGCGGCCCGGATGTTGCCGAGGTTGTTGCGCTTCATGTGCGGGCACAGGTTGCACGGGCGGACCATCTCCACCTCGGGCAGCTCCGCGGCGATGTTATCGCTCATCGAGCACTCGGTGATGAGGGCGACCCGGGCCGGCTGCTCCCGTTCCACGTGGGCGACCATCTGCGCCGTCGAGCCGGAAATGTCGCTCGCAGCGACGACCTCCGGTGGGCACTCGGGGTGGGCCATCACGAGCACGTCCTCGTGATCGGCGCGGACCTGGGCGATGTCGGCGGCGGTGAACCGGTCGTGCACCTCGCACCGCCCGGGCCAGGTGATCACCTCCACATCGCAGTCGCGGGCGATGTTCGCTGCGAGGTGCTCGTCGGGGATGAGGATCACCCGGTCGGTGCCCAGCGACTCCACGACCTTGACCGCGTTGCCGGAGGTGAAGCAGATGTCGGATTCGGCCTTCACGGCCGCGGAGGTGTTGACGTACGTCACGACCGGCACGCCCGGGTGCTCGGCCTTGAGCCCGCGCACATCGGCGGCGGTGATCGACTCCGCGAGCGAGCATCCCGCCCGCAGGTCCGGGATGAGCACGGTCTTCGACGGGTTGAGCAGTTTCGCCGTCTCGGCCATGAAGTGCACCCCGGCGAGCACGATGACGTCAGCGCGGGCGGTCACGGCCTCACGGGCGAGGGCGAGGGAGTCCCCGACGATGTCGGCGACCCCGTGGAAGATCTCCGGGGTCTGATAGTTGTGCGCGAGGATGACGGCGCCTCGCTCCCGCTTGAGCCGCCAGATCGCCGCGACATCCTCCTCCATCGTCGCCCACTCCACCCGGGGGATCACGGGGCGCACCCGTTCATACAGGGCATCGGTGCTGATCGTCACGGTCGTCATCGAAAACTTCCTCACGTCGGGGCCACACTGCTTATGCTCAAAGTGAGCATAACAGGTTCTGCGTGGGCCCGACGACGGCGCTCGCGGCGTCGGCGCCGCCCTCACCGTCCGCGGGGGTACTCGCCCGAGTCGCCGCTATTCGCGCGGGGAGGGGAGCTTCGTTCCCGCGGCGGCCCGCTCGTCGAGCACGGTTCGGCGGAACCGCATGAGCCGCGCCGGCCTGCCCCCCGTCGCGGCGTCCACCTCGCCGGAATCCTCCACCAGTTCCTGCTGCGCCACGAGCCGGCGGAAGTTTTGGGTGTGCAGGCGCTGGCCCGCGATCGCCTCGACCGTCGCCTGCAGCTGGCTGAGCGTGAAGGTGTCGGGCATCAACTCAAAGATCACGGGCTGGTATTGGATCTTCGCGCGCAGCCGCGCGATCCCCGTCGCGAGGATCCGCCGGTGGTGCCGGTGCATCTCGAGCCCGGGAACCTGCGAACCGCTCGTCGCCGCCCGCGGCGACTCCGGAACGAGCCCCGCCTCGTACAGAAGCTCGTAGCGGGCGAGGGTGTGCTCGGGGATCCACCGCCGGCCCTCCAGCCCGAACGTGACGGCGCAGCGGGTCCACCGGGCGTCTTCCTCTCCCGCCACATGCCTGCTCCACGCCTCGAGTTCGGGGGCGATGTCGGTCTCGATCATCTCCGCCGATTCCCGCCGGTCCTCCCAAGGGAAGAAGTCGTACCACCCCGGCCACCGGCGCGCATCACCGGTGATCGCGGAGAGCCCGAGATAGGACACCTCGATCGCGGGCCCGGACCCGCGGTCGCGATCGGCGAACGTGTACAACTGCTCGATGAACCCGAGGCGGCAGCCGGTCTGCTGCGTGACCCAGGCGCGCATCCCCTCCTGCATAGAGCGGTGCTCGCGCTGCAGCGGGCCGGCAGGAAGGGACTTCGCGCCATTCGTTGTGAGCACGCGGGGCCGCCCCTCCTCAACGGCCGCGATGACCGCCACGAGCTGGGCGCTCACCTGCTCGAACCCCTCCGACGCCATCTCGCCGCTCCTTACCTCCGCCGCCCTGCTTAGACCTCGCACGCCCCGTGTTCTCCTCCCCTCCGAGGGTACCGGTCGGAGGTGGCTGCCATACTGGAAACATGCGGATCTACACGGGCACGGGCGACGACGGCACGACCGGGCGGCTGTACGGCGGGCGGGTCGCGAAAACCGCGACTATCGTCGACGCCGCGGGAGACATCGACGAGGTCATCGCCGTCCTCGGTGTTGCCCGCGCGCAGGTGCCCTCCGCGGTCGAGGCCGGCGTCATCTCCGAAGGCGACGCCACGACGATGGCGGGTACCCTCCTGCGGTTGCAACGCGAACTGTTCGTCCTCGGTGCCGATATTTCCGCCAACCCCGACCGGCGCCACAAGCTCACGCCCGGGATCTCGCTCCTCACCGAAGCAGAGGTGAGCGGGCTGGAGGCGATCATTGACGACGTCGTCACGGCCCATCCGCTGCGACCGGTGTTCATCGTTCCCGGCGCGACCGTCCTCAGCGCCCACCTCGACCACGCGCGCACCGTTGCCCGCCGGGCGGAACGCTCCTGCCTGCGTGCCCG
>CAMXUZ010000127.1 GCA_947251855.1 uncultured Ruaniaceae bacterium | reverse complement strand
CCGAGGAGCACCGCGACGTGCAGCTCGTGTGGGGAATGCGGCGCGGGTCGCGCGAGGCGCTGCGCCGGGCCGGGATAACCACCATCGACGAGCTCGCCCAGACCAGTTCCGCCCCAGAAGGCCTGGACGCCTTCTCCTGGGCGAGATTCCGCGACCGCGCCGAACTGCAGTTGCGTCCAGAGCGCACCGACCCGCCCGCCGGGCCGTTCTCCGCGGTGCACGATCCCGCCACGCTCGCCGCGCTGCCCGACCCCAACCCGGGCGACATCTTCTTCGACTTCGAGGGTGACCCGTTCTGGGTGGAGAAGAACCGTTTCGAGTGGGGCCTGGAGTTCCTGTTCGGCTATATCGAAGCGGACACGGATGAGTACGTCGCTATATGGGCGGCGAACCAGGCCGAGGAGAAGGTCGCCTTCACCCAGTTCCTCGACTACCTCGCCGAGCGCCGCGCGGCCTACCCGGGCATGCACGTGTACCACTTCGCGTTCTACGAGCAGGCAACGCTGCGCCGTCTTGCCCGCCGGCATCGCACGGGGCAGAAGGAGGTCAACGAACTCCTCGATGCCGGCGTCTTCGTCGACCTGTACGAGACGGTGAAAGCCGGTGTTCACGTGTCGAGCCGGTCCTACGGACTGAAGGCGCTCGAGCCGCTGTACATGGGTGAGGATCTACGGACGTCGGATGTTACGGATGGCGGTGCCGCCGTCGTCGCGTATGAAGACGCCGTTCGAGCGCGTAAACGCGGGGACGAGGAGACGTGGCGGTCCACGCTCGCCGATCTCGCCGAGTACAACCGGTACGACTGCGAGTCCACGCGACGCCTGCGGGATTGGTTGCTCGAGCAACGCGCGCCGCACCAGCTCGGCGAGGAGGGCGCGGCCGTGGCACAAGAGCTGCTCGGCGCGACCTCCCTCGATAGCGAGCTGCTCCTTTCTCCTTTGAACGAGGAATCCGAGGACCTCTCCTTCTTCGAGCTGGATGTGCCCAGCTTTGACGAGCCGGGCATCTTCTATGTGTCCTCGGGAAACTCCACCGACGCGATCGGGGCCGAGCATAAACTGCACGAACTGCTCGGCCGGTGGGGAAGCGGGTCGGAATTTTCGCCGGGGGCAGACGTCCTCGTCGTCTATGCCGATCCGGACCAGGGGCCCACGAGCTCAGAAGGTCTCGTTGCCCGCAGGGCCGAGATCCTCGAGTGCGAACATCTCGGGGCGGATCAGCGACTGTCGCTGCGCGAAGCCACCCCCGCTCACGATCCAGAAACCCACCGGCTCGCACCTGCGTTCCTCCGCGCACTGCCCGGCTCCTCTGCCGTGGCCGACCCTTCTGCCGCGTTGAAGCAGGCGAAGAGGCTTGCGTACTCGATCATCACCGGGCCGGCCGGGGCCGGGAAAACCGCGCTCGCCGCCGAGCGCGCGGAGCAGGACCCGAACACGGTCGTCATCGACGATGCTCACCAGGTGAGCGTTCTCGAGGCGCTTCGCATCGCCGGGGACGCCGAACACGTGCTTGTCGTCGGCGATCCTGCCCGGGCGACGCCCATCGCGCGCCGAGCACTGCCTTCCGACCTCGTCGGCGGGCCGCTGTTGTCGTGGCTCCAGGGGGAATCCGGTGCGACGATCCGGGAATCTACGGCCCTCACGGCTACCGAGCGTTTCCACCCGGCGCTTGCTGCCGAGCTCAAGAACTACCTCTATCCCGACGTCGAGACAACCGAGCCGTCGGGCGATGAACTGCGGCTCCTTCCCGATGAACACACGGGGGTCCAGGTACGCACCGTCTCCCACCGAGGCAATCGCGATTCTGCCGCGGAGGAGGCCTCGGCAATCGCGGAGCTGCTCACGACGTTGTTCGCGGTGAGCCCGCTCGCTGAATCCGACGTGCTCGTCACCGCCGTTTACGACTCCCAGGCACTCTTGCTCCAGCGAGAACTCGCGCAATGGTCCGGGGTGAGAATCATGCCGCTCCGCCTGATCGCGGGTGAAGAGGCGGCCGTGTCCATCGTTTCGCTCGCCTCTTCCTCACTCACCGACGCGCCGTTCGGAAAGGGCCCGACCGCACCGCGGGCGCCCCTGGCTCCCCACGTGCTCGGTGCCGCACTCACTCGAGCGCGGGAGTCGGCGTTCATCGTGTGCTCGGAGCACCTGCTCGAACAACTTCCGCCCCGTGCGGCAATGTTCACCGATACGGCACGCTTCGCCGAACTACTCCTCGGGGAGCTCCATTCCTAGCGCGTCTCGCGCGGCAAACGCAGCTTTCTTGGCCAACCGGGGCACGCGCTCGGTAACGACCTCGTTGAGCGCACCTTCCGCACCTGCGACCTGCTTCTGAACGGCCGGGTGCGCCCAGAGTTCCTCTACCTTCGCCGCCAGCTGCTCGTATTTTTCGCGCCCCGCGCGGGTACCAAATACGTATCCCAGGCCCGCGCCGAGCACAAACGCCATCCGGGTCTTCATCTTGCCCACCTCCTACTCCTACCCAGTATGCGGCCTACCTAAGTATGCGGGATCAGCCGTTGCTCGCCCGCGCCTATCGCCCACGGGCGACCACTTCCGAACACTTGTTCACAAGGGCTAGCAAACCATACGTATGTTCGATATCATGGGGGCATGGCAGACATCACTCCCGCGATCACCACTCTCGATGAGGTACTCGTCGGGGTCTCTGGTGTGCGCGATCAGCTTCGGGTCCTGGACCTCGGCTTGGTCGTGCTCGCGGTGGAGTGGGCGAAGCACCATCCCACCGACCCGTATCCGCCTGAGCACCCAGGTTGGGAGGGCGAGGAGGACCAGTGGGTCTTCGATCAATTGGCCGGCAAAGGCTGCGCGAGTTTTGATGACGCTGCGGTCACGGACTTCGCGATCGCCGCCGGGCTCACCGAGCATTCGGCCCGTAAGCTCATTCGCGAGTCACTCATGCTCGTTCACCTTCTTCCCCGGGTGTGGTCACGGGTACTCTCCGGCGGCCTGGACGTGTGGCGCGCCCGCAATCTCGCGGGTGACTGTTTCGATCTGTCTCGGGACGCGCTCAACTTCGTCGATACCCAGATGTCGGAGCGCACGGCCCGGGTCACCCTGACGACGCGGGACCGCATTGTTGCCGAGGCACGCCAACGCTTCATGGCGGAGGAGGCAGAATCCGCCGAGGAGGCGGCTAAGAACTCCCGCACCGTAGGCTTTTTCTTCCACGAGATCCACCACGGGGTCACTTCGGTTCGCGCAGAACTCGACGTGCCCGATGCACTTGCCCTCGACGCAGCAGTCATGGCCGGGGCAGAAGCGCTCAAGGACGCCGGATCCGACGCTCCGCTGGAAACGCGCCGGTCGTGGGCACTCGGAGATCTCGCCCGGTCAGCAACCGGGCAGGGAACTCTGTTCGACGGCTTGGATATCTCCGGAACGTGCACCTGTACCTGCCCGACGCATCACGGGCCGCGGCTCATCGCCAACCACGCTTCACTCTCGGCCGCCGGCACCTGGGTGCCCGCTCACGCCTGCGAGGAGGGTTCCCCGCCACAGTCAGGCTCGCGGCCGTATTGGAACGGAAAGGGCGCCTCGCCGCCCGGGGTGAAACTCTTCCTGCACCTTTCCGACCGCGCCCTCTCTCCCGATCGCCCCTCTACTGGCACGGGTGTGTCCGCTTCCGGTAAGCCTTCCGCTGAGAACGGCACCGCCGGGAAGGTCGAGGGCAAAGGAATTCCGGGGGCGATCATGTGCACCCCGGAGACGATCCGCGAATGGTTCACCCGGCCCACGATGGCCGGCGCCTTCGCGCCGACGATCACCGTCCGTCCCACCCTGGACCGCGACGAAGAGATCAGCGGAGACGGTTACCAGCCTTCGGAGCGGGCAAAGGAACAGGTCCACCTCTCCCATGACGGATGTGTCTTCCCCTTCTGCATCCGTCCTGCCCATGGGTGCGACGCGGACCATACGATCCCCTGGAAGCCCGATGGCACTGGCGGGGCGACCTGCACCTGCAATCTCGCTCCGCTCTGCCGCACGCACCACCGGCTCAAAACGCACGGGGATAACGCCCCCACGGCTATCGGCGAACACACGATCTGGTCGTACACCAGCCTCGGGGGCGGTGAGTACCACTGGAAAGGACCGCGTGGGGCGCAGTTCATCCGCAGCAACACCGGCACCTACGATGTCTCTTCCGAACTGCGCGGGGGCGCGCCTGCTCATCCAAGCGCTGATCTCACCGACTCGCAGAAACGGGCGGTCACCCTCGGCGATGATGACGTTCATGAAGCCACCGATAACCTCATCGACACGCTGCTCACTAAGGCCTCCATTACCCGGGGCATGCACAACACAGACCTTTCGCCTATGTGGTCAGTTGCCCCGATGAAAGCGAGCAACGAACCACCCGAGGACTGGGATTTCGATGACGAATTCCCTGGCGGAAGAATCTGGTTCATGAGCTGCTCTCACGGTCAGGACGCGGCGTAGCCGTCCTCCCGGGCGTCGCAATGGGCAGACCAGCAATCCACCCAGGCCGCTCTGGACGAGACTGAGCCGGAATGACGACGGCAGGAGCGCTCCCTCGGATAGCATGTGACCCGTAAACGCAAATAGAGTTCGCACCCACCGTTGACCCGCACATGGAGCCATGTCATGCCCAGCGATAGTGTTGCCGCAATCGACTGGGCCAACCCTCCTGCGAGTCTTGACCAGATCGCCAGAGAGTTGCGGGCGCTGCGGGCCGCCGACGGGGCGCCTTCTTTCGCGGAGATCGGGCGCCGAATCGCCAGCCAGCGCGGCAGCCGCGGTGTGCCCGAGCATGAGCGGCGAATCCCGCGGACGACGATCTACCGTTGTTTTCAGGATGGTCGGCGACGAATCGACACTGATGCAGTGATCGAGATCGCGCTCGCGCTTGGTCTCCCGCCGTCCCTTCGCCAACGCTGGGCCGCCCGGCTTCGACTGGCCCGTGCCGCTTCCGACGGGGCCGCTGTTGCTTCCGTCCGAGATGATGTTCCCGCACCGGTACCGTATTTTACGGGCCGGACGGCGGAAATCACTCGGATTTTGGACGTCGTCACATCTAACGGACTCGCGTGGGTATCGGCTATGGCCGGGGCAGGAAAGACCCAACTCGCGCTTCGAGTGGCTCAAGAGCTCTCCACGGGTGCCCTCTTCCTGGATCTGCGCGGTCACAACGCAGAATCTCCAGCGGTGACTCCGTCGGCTGCGCAACGCGCGATCCTGCGTCGGTTAGGCGCGGGTGAGAGCGAGGTCGGCGGGGTGGACCGCCTCCAGCAGGCGCTGAAGAATTCCGGAAAGCTGCTCGTGCTCGATGACGCCGCGAACACTGACCAGGTCAACGAGATCCTCGGAAGTCATACGAGGATTCCCGTGATCGTCACGAGCCGCGCCCCGATGTCAGGCACCAGCGATTGGGCCCACGTGGAGTTGAGCGGACTGGGTGCACGCGAAACCGCGACGCTGCTCCGCACCCTCACAACTGCTTCGGGGAACTCCGTAACGCTCGCCGGAGAACCGGAAGAACACGCGGAGCACCTGGCAGAAATAACTGGAGGGCTACCGTTGGCGATCGCCCTCGTCGGTGGACGGTTGGCGACTCACCCGGGATGGACCTTGGCCGAACACGTTGATCTGATGCGACGTCGACTCGCCGCTCCCCGAGTCGACGACGAACTGCGAGCGGAGCTCGACATCTCCTACCGCGCGCTGCCCGCTTCCGCCGGACGCCTGCTTCGCGCCTTCGCCGATGTGCCCGTCAGCGAGGTCGATGTAGAAGAAGCCGCGATCCTGATGAACATCTCAACTGAGGAGGCCGCCGAGGCGCATGGCGTGCTCGCTGGAGCGAGCCTCGTCATCCCTCGCGGCGAAGGGCGGCTCGGACTACACGCTCTCGTTCGCGCTTACGCCAAGGAGCAGTCGGAAGAAACTGACTCCCCACGCACTCGTGACGCCGCGTTCCACCGGTTGGGGCAGCACTTCGCGCGACGCGTGTGGGCGGCGTACGAGACACTCTCAGCGGAGATAAACGACGTACCCCGCCGCACCACATTTGAGTACCCGAGCCAGGCTTGGTCGGCGGAGGAGGCGAGCGCGTGGCTGCAGCGCCGACTGCCCTCATTGCTCACGTTGGCCCATGCCGCACCGGAACGGGGCCACCCGGAGCTGCTATTTCGCATCTCCGAGGGCCTGAGTTGGTGGATGAATTTCGCCGGGCACAACTCCGACGCGTTACGACTTCATGAGGCAGCGGCAGACCTCGCCGCCGACGTCGGCGATCATGATGCTCTTGCGATGGCAAGCCTCGACTCTGGGCAGCTCCTCGTCAACAGCCAGCGACCGGAGGAAGCACAGGAACACTTCGAGCGGGCACGGCACCTCATCGCCGATGCCGGGGTGCTTTCCGACCCAGGCACGGCTGGGCTGATTGAGAACATGTCCGCGCTCATCGACTTACGCCACGGACGCCTCGAGCGCGCCACCCGCAGCCTCCGCAGGGCGGTAGAGATTCACGAGGAACGTGACGAACCGGTTCGCCTGGTCTCAGCGCTCATCAACCTCAGTGTGGTCATGCACACCGCTGGCGACTTCGCGCAAGAGCGGGAGGTCCTCGACCGGGCGCTGCATGCGGCCGAGGCATGTGGGAATACAGTTCTTCAGGCGAACACTCTCGTGAACATGGCGGAGTTGAAACGGGCCACACACGATTACGCGGGGGCGCTTACGAAGGCGAGCTCCGGCGTCGCTCTCGCCCGAGAGTTGGGCCTGATTTATCTCGAAGCAGCGGGCGAGATCACGGCGGCGCAAACGCTTCGTGATTTGGGCGATTTGCCCGAGGCTACTGATCGCATCGCGCAAGTTCTCTCGCTCGCCAAGGATTTGGGTGTCGAGGTGGTAACTGCCGAGGCATTGATCGTGCGCGCCCAGATCTCTGCCGACTGCGGCGACATCGACGCAGCACGGGCGAGTCTCGTTGAGGCCGAAACCTACCTCGCCGCTGACGGAGATCTCGACTTGCGTGGCCGTGTGCACCAGCTGCGTGGCGAGATGAGTACGGATCCCGGTGATCGGTCGCGGGAACTCGCGCTGGCTAAGGCCGCCTACGACCGGACGGGTTCTTATCGAGCTGAGCTTCTGGGCGATCCCGCACCGACCACCTAGACTTTTCGTTCCAGGTTGTTCCACTTGCGTGCCTACGGGGCACTTCCTCCCCAAAACTAGCTCTGGATGTTGCTCGGTGCACTCGGTTGTGCCCAGCGCCACTTCCTGAGTTGACTAAATAAAAATGAGGAGCCTCGTGATCACAACGGAGCATAAACACAAGCGAACGCGGGGTCGGAATCACCCCATGCTGGGCGCGCTGGGGGCAGCGGCGCTCATGGTCAGTTTCGCCTCCCCCGCAATAGCTGATTCAGAGAGCATCGCCGACCCCGAGATGCAGGCCAACGACGCCGGGGAGCTGCATATCTGCCTCGGCGGTTACACCGCCTGCTTCTTCGGCGACCCGGCTGAGATCGCCGAGTGGGATCTCGAACGCACCGGGCTAGAGGTCGAAGGCTCTGGTTTCCAGCCAGGCTCCTCGGTCGGAGTTCAAGTGGGGGCCGAATCAGTAGGTACCGTAGTCGCCGACGCGAACGGGGAGATCGCCGAACATGTCACCAGCAGTGCATCTGCAGGGGAGCACACCCTCACCCTCGTGGCAGACGACGATCAGGTATCTGATTCCTTCTTCGTGATCGACGATGCGCAGTGGTACGCCGATCACACCGAAGAGCCCTCCCTGACAGCGAGTCACGACGTGAGGACAGTCTCGGAACTCGCAAGTGAACCGATCGAGTACTACGTCACGGACTTTCCGTACGATACTCCCGTTGACGTCTACCTCAATGACGCCATCATTGAAACTGTCCACCACGCATACCATTTCGAATACGAACTTATCGGCGACTACGCGCCGGGGGACTACCGACTCGAATTCCGCCACCCGGTCGGCATCGCGAGTCATGAGTTCTCGGTCGTCGCCGACGATCAGGGCGAAGCACCAGCCCCTGGCACATACGAGGGCAGCTCCGTTCAAACCCACGCAGGTCATGGTGAGCTGGATGATCCCGACACCCGCCCATTCAGCTTTGAGGTGGACGATTCTGGGAACATTCGCGACCTAACTGGGGAGTTCTGGTGGGTCTGCGTTGCCGGTGGAGTCGAATCTGGCTACATCGAGCTTGCCGATAGCGAGTTTCCCGCGACTCCCATCACGGTAGACCGTCCGTTTGAGATCACTTGGAAGCCGGGAGCATCGGATTACACGCTCACAGGTGTAGTGAACGCTGACGGCTCGGCTAATGGGGCGTTTGTCTTCGACCACGGTCCTTGCGGTAATTCCATCCTCTCGTGGACTACCGACCTGGATGGTGGACTACCCGATCCCGACCCAGATCCCGCCTTCGAGGTGGATCCCATCGCCCCGATTTCGCAATGGGACATCGAACGCAGTGGACTCTCCGTTACCGCATCAGGGTTCGACCAGGATGAAGCCCTCACCATTCAGATCGGTGACGAAACGTTCACCACCGAGGCAGACTTCTTCGGCGATGTCGAATTCGAGTTCACCGGCGCTCTGGAGGCGGGAACTCATACCCTCACCATCACCACGGCGGGGGGCAGCACTTCAGAGACCTTCGAGGTAATCTCCGATGAAATCTATTTCGCTGAATACGATGAAACTCCGCTGATGCTCGTAGTTCCCGAGGTGGTTTCTGAATCCGAGAATGCGCCGATCAAGATCATCGCCCGCGACCTCGTGGAAGATTCCACTGTGGATGTGGCAGTGAACGGCACCGTAGTGGACTCAGTGTTCGCGGGGCTCGGCTCACTCGATTACGAATTGACGGATGCACTTGGGGTTGGCGAGCACACTATCGAACTCATTCATCCAGCCGTCTCGATCTCGGGGGCCCTCACGGTTGTGCCCGATGTGGATGCTGATCCGGCGCCAGCAGGTACGTTCACCGGTACTGCTGAACAGCCCATCGCAGGCACGGCCTGGTCATCCGAGGTCGACGAATTCGACGTTACGTTCACTGTGGATGACGCCGGGAACATCTCCGGATTCTCTTCCGAATACCGTTGGGTCTGCTGGCTATCCCCGGACAACCCAACGGGGACGATCAACTTCGATGGGATGCCTCCCACGCGTATCACCTCGGATCGAGCATTTGCCGTGAACTGGTCGCCGGATACTACGGCAAACGAGGTTACTGTCTACGGCACGGTGAATGCCGACGGCAGCGCTTCGGGCACGATTCTCATTGATAACGGCTCCTGCGGATATAACTATCTCCACTGGTCGGCGACCGGCGACGGTGATTACGATCCTGCTCCGATTGTTGACCCTGAGATCGTAGCTTCAACAGATCAGTTGACGACCTCTGAACTCGCAGATTCGGGTATCCTCTTCACCGGCACCGGCTTCCCTCCCGGCAACACCGTGACGCTCAGCGTCAACTCCACTGATATCGAAACTCAATCAGCGGACTCCGAAGGCACCGTCTCCTTCACATTCATCTCAGACACGCTTTCAACAGGCAGCCACACTGCAGTTCTGTCCTCCGGAGATCTCTCGGCCTCGATGGTGTTCACAGTGCTGAATGACAACGAAGACCCAGGCGACGCCGAAGGTGAGGACCCAGACGACACCGACGGTAAGGACCCAGACGACACCGACGGTAAGGACCCAGACCGACTCGACACGTTGCCCGAAACGGGGATCGGTTCGGACGGGCTGGTCGCTCTTGGCGCGCTCCTGATACTTTCTGCGGCGGCCATTCTCGGGGCGAGGGTTAGAGCCTAACCGTCTCTCGGGACGCTAGAAGCTACGCGACGGGGGTCCGTATCTAGAATGATACGGACCCCCGTCTTCTATTGTCCGTGCGCTACTAACCAGGCAGCGCGAGATTCGGGACGCGCTCGCCACCTCCTCTTCAACCGCCGGGTGAGCCCAGAACTCCCCTCCCCTCGCCGCGATCCTCGGAGGGGCGAGCAGTCCCGGCCCAGTAGTCAACGGTCGAGGCTTTCGACGAATCCTTGGACAATCAGCCCGATGAGCGAAACGTACTTCCCCTTCCGGACTAGAAGAACCAACTTTCGAGCGCTGACACAATGGAGGCATGAGCATGTACCGGACCATCGCCGCCCCTGCTTCCGCGGAGTTAGAGATCAAGCGATCCCGGTTCCTCGGCGAACTGACCCGGGTGGAGTCTGAGGAGGCGGCACGCGAAGTGGTCGCCGGGGCACGGAGTAAGTACTGGGACGCGCGCCACCACTGCTCGGCCTTCCTCCTCGGCGCCGGCCAGGAGGTGCAGCGCTCCTCCGACGATGGTGAACCCGCGGGAACAGCGGGTGCGCCCATGCTCGAGGTTCTCCGGGGCGCGGAGGTGAGCGACCTCGTCGCGGTGGTGACCCGCTGGTTCGGCGGCACCCTCCTCGGGGCCGGCGGACTCGTTCGCGCGTATTCCGATGCGGTGCGAGCCGCGCTCGACGAGACGACGATCATCGAGCGCCACCTACTCACGGAAGTCGAAGTGACCCTCGGCCACGATGTTGCCGGGAGGTTCGAAGCGGACGTGCGCGCGCAGGGGATCGCCGTCCTCGATACCCGATACGCAGCGGAGGTCACCTTCCGCCTCGGCACCTACGACCCGGACCGGATCGAGCCCCAGGTCGCGGAACTCACCGCGGGCGCGGCGACGGCTCGGATAATGGGCACCTCCTGGGTGGATCTTTCCTAGCCGCCGGCGCCGCCCGGTCTCAGGAGCCGAGATGGGCCATTTCAAAATCTCCGGCCGACTCGGTGATAGCGCAGGTGTGCAGGAGGATGGCGCTATGGACGATGAAGCCCTTATCTGGACCGACGGCCCGATAGGCCGCATCCGCCTCAACCGCCCGCGCGCCATCAACGCGTTGACGTCGGCGATGATCGACATCGTTCGAGTCGCCTTGGACGATTTCAGCGCCGATCCGGCAATCGCCGCTATTGCCATCGATGGTGCCGGCGAGCGCGGCTTATGCTCGGGGGCCGACGTGCGCGCGCTCCGCGCGGAGATCCTCGAGCGGGGAGCGGAAGCGGCAGCAGCGTTCTGGCGCAATGAATATGCGATGAACTCCCAAATCGCAGCGCTGCAGAAGCCCTACGCGGCATTCATGGACGGAGTCGTCATGGGCGGCGGGGTCGGCATCTCCACCTACGGCTCGATCCGCGTCACCACTCCACGCACCCGCCTCGCGATGCCAGAAACCGGCATCGGGCTATTTCCTGACGTCGGCACGATGTTCACGCTCTCCCGCGCCCCCGGAGAACTCGGCACGCACATGGCGCTCACGGGAGCACCGGTGCCCGGCGGCGACGCCGTACTCGCCGGGTTCGCCGACGCCGTCATCGAACCCGACCGCTGGGAGGACCTGCTGGAGGCGCTCCGAAACACCCCGCAAGACGCGAACGCCGTCGATGCGGCGCGCGACCGTGAACGCGCGCTCGGGGCAGCGGGCGCGGATGAGCAGCCCGTGGGCGCGCTCGCGGGGAGTGCATGGATCGCCGAGTGCTACGCGAGCGACGACGCAGCAGAAATTATTGAGAGATTGACCACGCATGAGGACCCCGAGGCGCGAGCGGCGGGAGAACTGATCGCCTCCCGATCGCCGCTATCCGTGGCGGTGACGCTCGCCGCGCTCCGGCGCGCGGCAACTTTGCCCGACCTTGACGCAGTGCTTGCGCAGGACCTGCGGATAGCGCAGAAATTCACACAAGACTCGGATTTCCTCGAGGGCGTCCGCGCGGTTCTCGTCGACAAGGACAACTCTCCCCGATGGCGGCACGGGCACGTCCGAGAGGTGGAATCCGACCTCGTGGCATCGATCATCAGCGAATAATCCGGCGGCGACCAAGCTGTGGACAGATTACACATTTGCCTCAGCTTTAGGTGAAGATGGTCTATTGGACTCCCAGGGGGAGCCCCCTTGACCTCCAATTTGAGAACTAATATGACTTCTGCTTCACAACTGACCGCCACCCGTTCCGAGAATGATTCGCTGGGCCCCGTCGAACTCCCAGCCGACGTCTACTACGGCGCCCACACCGCTCGCGCTGTTGCGAATTTCCCCATCACGGGGCGCACGATCGGCGAGATCCCCGAACTCGTCACCGCGCTCGCGGAAGTGAAACAGGCCGCTGCGAAGGCGAACGGGGAGCTCGGCGCGATCCCGAGCGACGTGGCCGAGGCGATCGTCGCGGCGGCAACCGATGTCGCGGGTGGGGAGCTCCACTCAGAGTTCGTCGTCGACGTCATCCAGGGCGGCGCTGGTACGTCGTCGAACATGAACGCCAACGAAGTACTCGCCAACCGGGCGCTGGAAATCCTCGGCCTCCCGCGCGGGGAGTACGCCAAGGTGCACCCGATCGACCACGTCAACCGCGGCCAGTCAACGAACGACGTCTACCCCTCGGCTCTGCGGATCGCGCTGTACCGAACCCTGGGCGGCCTGCTCGAGGCGCTCGCGCACCTCGCAGACACGCTGCGGGAGAAATCGGCGGAGTTCGCTGACGTCATCACGATGGGCCGCACGCAGATGCAGGACGCGGTGCCGATGACGCTCGGGCTTTCGTTCGGCTCCTACGCCCACGCGGTGGAAGCCGACCTCGAACTCCTGCGGGAAGTGCGGGAGAACCTGCTCGAGGTGAACCTCGGCGGTACCGCGATCGGCACCGAGCTCAACACGGTCCGCGGCTACACCGCCCTCGCCCGCCAGCACCTCGCCGAGGTCACCGGACTGCCGGTGTACACCGCCTCGAACCTCATGGACGCGACCCAGGACACCGGCGGGTTCGTCACGATCTCCGGGGGCGCTCAAGCGCACCGCGATGAAACTCTCGAAGATCAGCAACGACCTGCGGCTGCTGAGCTCGGGGCCGCAGGCGGGCTTCGGCGACATTCAACTTCCCGCGATGCAGGCCGGCTCCTCCATCATGCCGGGCAAAGTCAACCCGGTGATCCCCGAAGTGGTGAGCCAAGTGGCCTTCGTCGTCGCTGGCAACGACCTCACGATCACGATGGCGGCCGAAGGCGGGCAGCTGCAGCTCAACGCCTTCGAACCGGTGATCTTCGTGAAGTTGTACGAATCCATCACCGAACTCACCAACGCGGTGCGGGTGCTCGCGGACCGGTGCGTGTACGGGATCACCGCTGACAGCGACGCGCTCGAGGAGCGGGTGCACCGCTCGGCCGGGCTGGCCACGGTGCTCTCCCCGCTCATCGGGTACTCCAACGCGGCGAAACTCGCGAAGGAAGCGGTCGCGACGGGGGCATCGATCGTCGACCTCGTGCTTCGCGAGGGCCTCGTCGAAGAGAGCGTTCTGCGGGCTGAACTAGAGCCATCCAAGCTCGTCAACCCGCACGGGAACTAGCTCACGACCTTGAGCCCGACGATGCAGCCGATGAGGCCCATGATTAGCAGGATCTTCGCCAGGGTAACGCTCTCGGCGCCGGTGGCCATCGAGTAGATCACCGCGATGCTCGCGCCCACGCCCACCCACACGGCGTAGGAGGTTCCCGTGGGCAGGTACTTCATCGCCCACGCGAGCCCGCCCATGCTCACCGCGAGTGCTGCGAAGAAGACCACGGTGGGCCACAGCCGGCTGAGCCCATCAGATCTGCCGAGTGCGGTCGCCCAAACGGCTTCGAAAGCTCCAGAAAGAATCAAAACGGTCCACGCCACGTGAGTCCTCCATCTGCCGTCTTGTCGCGAACCGGGTACGGCAGCCTCGTCCGGGGAGGTGTTGACTCCGGACCTACACTGTAGCCGGTTTACCGCATGCTGGCGCCAAATGGTGGGCGTAGTCACGGCAGGAGCGCTGCGTAGGGCGTAAGATGCAATGCGGTTGAGCGCGGGGGAAGGCCGATTCGGTGGGTATAGACGAGATCATGAGGTTGCTCGACCTCATGGGCGTGTTCTTCAACGCGATCCTCGGGGGCGTCCTCGCACGCTCCTACCGACTCGACGCGATCGGGTTCGCGGTCCTCGCCGTGCTTTCCGGCCTCGGCGGCGGGATCATCCGGGATCTGCTGCTGCAGGCCGGTCCGCCCGTGGCGATGACCGACAGCGCCTACCTCATCACTGCCCTCGTCGGCGCGGGCACCGCGTTGCTCATCCGGATCGAGGGCCGGGTCTGGGACCGGGTCTTCCCGCCGATCGATGCGCTCGCTATCGGCCTCTGGGCGACCGTGGGCGCGCAGAAGACCCTCACCGTGGGCCTCAGCCCGCTCACCGCAGTGCTCCTGGGCATGATCACGGCCGTGGGCGGCGGGTTCTCCCGCGACGTGGTGCTCCGGCGGATCCCAGGCATCCTCGGCGGCAACACGCTCTACGCCACGGGCGCGATGGCCGCGGCCGTCACCCAGGTGATCTTCTCGCTCGCCGACCACGCACAGATCGGCTCGATCGTCGCGACCCTCGTGGGAATGACGCTCGTGCTCATCGCCCGTTACCGTGGCTGGATGCTCCCACCCGGAGCGGGTTGGAAACCTCCCCGGCCCAAGCCACCCAACCTGCGCCGCTCGACCAGACGGCCGAGGCAGCGGCGATCCGAATAGGATAGGAAACTGTGAATTCTGCGTCTCCCCTTCCACGCCGGCGCCCCCAGGGCGCGACCGGTGGACGCCGAAAACGCGGGAATCGCCGTCCACCCCGCGGGTACCGCCCGCCCAGCGCCGAGGTGCTCGAGACCCGCCGGCAGGCCGTCCCGGAGATCACCTACCCCGAAGAGCTGCCCGTCTCCGCCCACCGAGACGACATCGCTGACGCGATCCGTGACCACCAGGTCGTCATCGTCTCCGGCGAGACCGGATCGGGAAAGACCACCCAGCTGCCCAAGATCTGCCTCGAACTCGGCTACGGCGTTAACGGCACGATCGGCCACACCCAACCGCGGCGGCTCGCCGCCCGCACCGTCTCCGCCCGCATCGCCGAGGAGCTCGAGACGCCGCTCGGGCAGGCTGTGGGTTTCCAGATCCGGTTCACCGACAAGGTCTCCGATTCCACCCTCGTCAAACTCATGACCGACGGGATCCTCCTCGCCGAGATCCAGCGCGACCCGCTCCTGCGCCGGTATGAGGTCATCATCGTCGATGAGGCCCACGAGCGTTCCCTCAACATCGACTTCCTCCTGGGCTACCTGCGCCAGCTCCTGCCCAAACGCCCCGACCTCAAGGTCATCATCACCTCCGCGACGATCGACTCGGAAAAGTTCGCCGCCCACTTCGGCACCGGCGGCCAGCCCGCCCCGGTCATCGAGGTCTCCGGGCGCACCTACCCCGTGGAGGTCCGGTACCGGCCACTGGTCGGCGAGGACGACGTCGACCAGCCGACGGCGATCTGTCTCGCCGTGGATGAACTCATCGCCGCAGGGCCCGGCGACGTACTCGTCTTCTGTTCCGGAGAGCGCGAGATCCGCGACGCCACCGATGCGCTCGCCGACCACCTCGGGCCCCGCTACCTGCGCCCGGGAGAGGCGAGAGCGAGCGCCCACGCGGCCAGCGCCGTCGAAGTGCTCCCCCTGTACGCCCGGCTCTCCAGCGCGGAACAGCAACGGGTGTTCCAGCCCCACACGACCCGGCGGGTGGTGCTCGCGACGAACGTCGCGGAGACGTCGCTGACGGTGCCCGGGATCCGCTACGTCGTCGTCCCGGGCACGGCGAGGATCTCGCGGTACTCCAACCGCACGAAGGTGCAGCGCCTGCCGATCGAACCGATCTCGCAGGCGAGCGCGAACCAGCGCGCGGGGCGCAGTGGGCGGGTGGCGCCCGGGATCGCGATCCGGCTGTACGAGGAGGAGGATTACGACTCCCGCCCGGAGTTCACCGAACCGGAGATCCTGCGCACCTCCCTCGCCTCGGTGATCCTGCAGATGACCGCGCTCGGGCTCGGCGATATCGCGAAGTTCCCGTTCGTCGATCCGCCCGATACCCGCGCGATC
>CAMXUZ010000126.1 GCA_947251855.1 uncultured Ruaniaceae bacterium | reverse complement strand
GCTGATTCCCGCGCCGCCTCCCCGCACCTGCGCGGCTTCGTCGACCCGTACCTCACCCAGTCGGCGCGCTCCATCGTCGAAGCGGTGCACGCTGCGGCCGAAGGGCTCGGGCGTACGGCGGCCGAGGTCGCCCTCGCGTGGACGAGAGACGCCCCCGAGGTGAGCTCCGCGCTCATCGGCGCGCGCACACCGGCGCAGCTCTCCGGGTTGCTCAGCGCTACTGACCTGGATCTTCCCGGGGAGATCCGCGATGTTCTCGACGAGGTTTCCTAGCCGCCGCGCCTAACGCTCAGGCGTCGTCAGTGTCGTCGTCATCGTCGTCGTCATCGTCGTCGTAGCCATCGAGGTTGTCCAGCGGTGTATCGACCCCCGTGGCCTGGTACAACGACTCGTCATACTCATCAAACGCATCGCCGAGCGCTTCGGCAGCGTCGAGAACTTCATCGGCATCCGGGTCCTGGACGACCAAAGCTATCTCCATGTGCTCCCGAAGAGCTTCGAAGAGTTGTTCAAGCGCCGTGCGCGGATCAGCAACCATAGTCATGACCGTATCGCTATCTCGGCGATTTTCACACCAATTTCTGAAAATGTGCCCGCACGACACCCGTCCTTCTCGCGAGCAGCGGAACTGTGAGTGTTCCGACACCGTCGGCGGGGCGGCAGTGGTTACAGTAATGCTATGGCGAATGTCGAGTATGAGGTCCGGGTGATCACGCTTCCCCGCACCGCTGGTCGCAACCAGGTTCGTTCTCTTCTCACCGAGCACGCCGAGTACGGCCACTGGGAACTCACCCGCCACCGGGTCTATATCAGTGGCGAACGCAAGGTGTGGATGCGCCGCAAGATCATTCGGGTTCGCTCCACGTTCGATCCCGACCTTGCCTACTACTGACCTGACCGGCTTGCTGACCGGCCCCGCCGGGCGAGGTGTCAGGCCTCCTTCAAGAACCGGGTGAGCACCCGCACCCCGAATTCGATCGCGTCGACGGGCACCCGTTCATCCACCCCGTGGAACATGCCCGCGAAGTCCAGCTCCGGGGGGAGGCGCAGCGGCGCGAACCCGTAGCCCTTGATGCCCAGCCGGGCGAGGGACTTGTTGTCCGTTCCACCGGAAAGCATGTACGGCAGGACGACGGCGCCCGGGTCCTCCGCGTCGAGGGAACCGATCATGTGGTCGACCAGGTCGGTGGTGAACGGCGCCTCCAGGGCGATGTCGCGGTGGATATCTTCCACCCGCACGTTCGGGCCGACGAGTTCACGGATCGTGTCCATCGCGAGCTTCTCCTCACCGGGGAGGAAACGCAGATCCACGGCCGCGGAGGCTCCGCCGGGGATGACGTTGGCTTTGTACCCCGCATCGAGCTGGGTGGGATTGGCATTGGTCTTGATCGTGGCGCCGACGAACTTCGCCGCCGGGCCGAGCGCGGCGAGCGCCTCATCGATCGCGGCCGGATCCTGGGGATCGAACCGGATGCCGGCGAGGTCGGCCACCCCGGTGAGGAGATCCTCGACGGTGGGGTGCAAGGAGGCATCGAAGGTGTGCTGGCCGATCCGCGCGATCGCGGCGGCGAGTTCGGTGACGGCGTTGTCCGTGTTGATCTGCGAGCCGTGCCCGGCCGTACCCTCAGCGAGGAGACGCAGCCACGCCAGGCCCTTTTCCGCCGTCTGCAGCAGGTAGACCCGCCGGCCGCTGACGTCCACGGAGAACCCGCCGACCTCGCTGATCGCTTCCGTTGCGCCGTCGAAGAGTTCGGGGTGGTTATTGACGAGCCATTGCGCGCCGTACACCCCGCCGGCCTCTTCATCGGCGAAGAACGCGACGATGAGTTCGCGGTCAGGCTGCCAATTGTTGATCTTCATGTCACGCACGACCGCGAGGATCATCGCGACCATGTCCTTCATGTCCACGGCACCGCGGCCCCAGATGAGCCCGTCCATCTCTTCCCCGCCGAAAGGGTCCATCTTCCATTCAGACGCATCGGCGGGCACCACGTCGGTGTGGCCGTGGACGACGAGGGCCGGGCGGGAAGGGTCCTTGCCGGGGATCCGGAAGATCACGCTGCCGCGCCGCTCCTCCGACTCCAGGTACACCGGGTCGTAGCCCACCTCGGTGAGGAGCTCCATGATGTACTCCGCGGCCACACGCTCCCCCGGGCCTTGGTTCTCCCCGTAGTTGGTGGTGTCGATGCGGATGAGTTCCTTGCAGAACTTCACTGCTTCACGTTCGGCAGCGCTCGGCGACTGTGGCGTCACAGATATCCCTTTCCTTCGAGGTTCCTCCCCCAGCCTAGCCACCCACCCCTGATGTGTGTTGCCCCACATCACGCGCGTTTTGCCCGGCCTCGATTGGTGACCCGCGCGAGGGACGTGATACATTTACGGACGTTCGGTTCTTGACGGAACCGATCTCCACTCGTCCGGGTGGCGGAATGGCAGACGCGCTAGCTTGAGGTGCTAGTGCCCGTTATAGGGCGTGAGGGTTCAAGTCCCTCTCCGGACACTCTTGTTTGTTGCGGAGCATCATTGGTAAGGGTAGCGGACGTGCTCCACCCGAACGGATTACTCAATCGAGCCTCGCTCGACCTGCGGTTCTCGGCGAGCGTCCAAGAGTGACCGGCACGTTCGTGCGCGCCCGTCATTTCCGTGCTCGGCACGCCGGGATTGGTTCACTAGCCGCTTGCGGCTCTGCCAGTGCATCAAGCACGCATATCGCGAGTGCGGTTACTAGCGCGGCCAACATCCTCGCCGGCGGCAACTTGCGGCGTCTGCACCCGGGTATAGGAGCAATTCGCGCGGGTGCAACCCCGTTGTAGGTTTGCCGTTCCTAGGCCACCGTGGCGGGATGGCGAAGTTGTTCTCGAAGATCAAGGCCATTTGGACCTCCCATCCGCGCCTGCCGATGGCCGTGCGCGCGGCCATCGCCGCCACCCTCGCATGGCTCGCCGCCGGCATCGTGCCTGACGCGTTGGACGACACCCCCTACTACGCTCCATTCGGAGCGGTGATCGCAACGACGATGAGCATGGCAGGCTCAGTACGCGAATCAATTCAAGCCGTTGCCGCGATGATTGCCGGTGGTCTCGTCGCCTGGGTCGTCGGATGGATCCCCGCCCCCGCTCTCTTCACTATCGGGCTAACCGTCGCGGGAGCCGTGCTGATCGCCGCTCTTCGTTGGCTCGGGCCCATGCGTTCCTGGGTCCCCACCGCGGCGATCTTCACGCTCATCGTCGGCAATACTGAGGCAGATTACATCGGCTCGTTCGCCCTGCTCATGCTTCTTGGCGCGGCCGTGGGAATCGGCGTGACGTTGGTATTTCCTCCGCTTCCCATCGCGGTTGCCACGGCCGCACTCAACCAGCTGCGCACTGCCACGGCGGTCCAATTGGACCTCCTCGCTGATTCCTTTGAGGGCCGCCGCCCGTCGACGGACCGCGAGGTACCGTCCACCACGATCTCTAGGAGCTCGGCGGAGGACCTTCGCCGCGCCCGAACTGAGATGCACGACGCTACCGCGTTGGTTCATGACGCTCGCCGGGGCAACCGGCGCGCGCGGAGGCATCAACAGACGCTGGAAGACTTGAGCGAAAGGAGCGCGCGGTTGGATCGCGTTGCGGTGATGGTTGCCGAGCTTCGCGATCTCGTGCTCCACCCCCAACACTCCCCCGTCACCCCCGATGAAGAAATCACCATTCCTGAGGAGATCTGGATTCCCCTCATCTCTGCGCTACGAAGCACAGCGGAGGCCCTGCGGAACCCGGATGAAGCAGAGCGGCACACCGACATTATTTCCACCCGGTTCGAGCAGATCATGCGCATCCGCGACACCGTTCCGGGGGCGCCGGTGTATCTCGTTGACGCGCTGATCCTCACTCTCCGCCGGGGCTGGATGTCTGTGGGGTGAGGTCACGCTCGGTGCCCGCTCCCCCACTCGCCCGGAACGCTGAAACCGAGAGCAGCGCCGCCGGCACGAGGATGATCGTGGCAACGACGTTCACGCCTTGAAAACCGGCCCACGCGAGCAATAGACCAGAAGCGGCCGCAGCGGCGGCGCCCGCGTAGTTCATGATCGCGTCGTTCGCGCCCTGCAAGGGCACTCGCACGCGCTCTTCCCTGACGTTCGCGAGCAGACTCGAGGCGGCAATGACAACCATCGACCAACCCACTCCGAGAATCACGAGCGCGGTCGGGGTGAGCGCACGGCTTGATTCCTCGTACGTTGCCGCGACGAAACCCATCGCCGTCGATAGCACCAGCACTCCCATTCCGGCAACGCTCACCGGGACTGCGCCGAATCGGTCCGCCGCCCAGCCGAAGACCGGCGAGAGTCCGTACATCCCCAGGATGTGGAGGGAAACAACGACCCCGACGAACGATAACGCCATTCCCTCGTGCACCATATACAGCGGCGTCATCACCATCACCATGACCATGACGGCATGCGCGGAACCTGTTGCCACGACTCCGAACCTGGCACGTGGGTCGGTGCCCGACCAGCGAAGGGCAGCAAGCGCACCGACGGGCTCGGCCGTCACGGCGGATTGCGGCGCTTGCGTTCGAGCCGTGGGGTGATTAGGCGTGAGCCAGAGCGCGATCACCGTTGCCGCGAGCGCGTAGGCCACCATCGACAAGATGTAGGTCCCCGCGTACTGCGGTAGGCCGAGCAACGTTCCGAGGCTATCGCCGGGATCGATGAGGTTCGGCCCGACGACGGAGCCCACCGTCGTCGCCCAGATGACGACCGACATCGTGCGCGCCCGCGCCGCGGGACCGGCGTTCTCCGCAGCAGCGTAGCGGGATTGGAGATTAACGGCCTGGGCGACCCCGAAGAGCGCGAGCCCGGCAAACAGAATGATGACGTTGCTGAAGATCGCCGCGATGATCACCGTCAACGCCCCAATGATGGGGATGAGGTACCCGAGCCCGAGCGAGATACGCCGCCCCCGCCGCGCCGCGAGATTGGCCAGCGGCACCGCAGACAGCCCCGCCCCCAGCGAGGTGACCGCCTGGGCGAACCCGGCGACCTGCGTGTTCGCGATCTGTTCGGTCAGAAGCGAAACGACGGCAACGGAGGCAGCCACACCCACTCCACCGAAGAGGTTGGAGGCGACGAGCACCACCACGTTCCGACGCATGTTCATGCCGATCTCCTTCGCTACTCTCCCTCGAGGGTAAGCGCCGAGGCCGGCAGATCACCAATCCGTGGACACCCCGATCCCCGTGGCAGATTGCTCCTATTGTGGTAGCAGGTTCTTCTTCGACACGGTGAGAGGTGAGCGATGTTCGACGACGTCACGATTGAGCAGCTGCGGGCGCGCGGGAGCGTGAAATGGTCGGCGTTTCCCGACGCGATCGGGGCGTTCATCGCCGAGATGGATTTCGGCACGGCACCCGCCGTCACCGACGCCGTGAGCGATGCACTCGCCCGCAACCAATTCGGATACCTCCCCGAAGGGTTCAAAGCCGGTCTGGGTGAGGCGTACGCGAACTTTGCCCGTGGGCGCTACGGGGTGGAGATCGATCCGGACCTGGTACGGCCGGTCGTCGACGTCGTTGAGGGGCTCATCGCCGTCATCAACCACTTCACCACGCCCGGCTCCCCCGTGATCGTCCCCACGCCTGCCTACATGCCGTTCCTCACCGTGGGCGAGGTGGTCGGGCGGGAGATCGTTCAGGTGCCACTCGCTCACGACGGCGATCGGTACGTTTACGATCTGGACGCCCTCGCGCGCGCGTTCACCGTCCCGGGCCAACTCCTCGTTCTGTGCAACCCCCACAACCCGGTCGGGCGAGTCCTTGAAGCGGCGGAACTGCGGGAGATTGCCGAGGTGGTCGAGGCCCGCGGCGGGGTGGTGTACTCCGATGAAATCCACGCGCCTATTACGTATCCCGGGCATAGCC
>CAMXUZ010000125.1 GCA_947251855.1 uncultured Ruaniaceae bacterium | reverse complement strand
CAGCGAGCGCATCCCCGGCGAGGTGGATCGCGCCGGGCTCGCGCGCGACGTCGAAGCCGCCCTCGAAGACATCGAGGGGCTGACGGTACGCGGCTGGTACGACGTGTCCGGTTTTCGCGCTGACGCTGATCTCATGGTGTGGTGGTGGGCGCCTCGGGCCGAAGCGCTTCAGGACGCCTACCACCGGCTGCTGGCCAGCGCGCTCGGCGAATATCTCACCCCGGTGTGGTCGCAGGTCGGGACGCACCGCCCAGCAGAGTTCAACCGGGCGCACGTGCCCTCCTTCCTGCAAGGGACCGAACCCGGGGGCTACCTGTGCGTGTACCCGTTCGTGCGCAGCTATGACTGGTATTTGCTGCCCGAGTCGGAGCGGGCGACGATGCTGCGTGATCACGGGATGGCCGCGCGGGGATTCGAAGATGTCCAGCCCAACACCGTTGCCTCGTTCGGGCTCGGCGATTACGAATGGCTACTGGGCTTCGAGGCCGACGGGCTTGACCGCATCGTGGACCTCATGCGTGCCCTGCGGAACACCGAGGCTCGCCGGCACGTGCGCGAAGAGATCCCGTTCTACACGGGGCCGCGGGCTCCGCTCGCGGAGCTCGTTTCCCGGCTCCGGTAAGGTCTGCCAGTAGGGCAAGCACTAAGTTGTGCCGCCGCGGCCTCTCGAGTTGGACAGGTGCCGTCTCGAGAGGCCGAAGAGCGCCCGAAAGATCTCACCCATGAAACCGCGTACCTGCGCGTGCCGGGGATGTTGTAGCGTGTACCGGTCGATGCTGCGAGCCTCGGCGGCGAAACGGAGGAGATCAAGTGGACACGAGGACCACGCGGGAGATCCTACGACTCGAGGGCGTCGGCTTCGTCCGGGATGGCCGGCACATCCTCACCGATATCAACCTCAGCGTGGAGGCGGGGCAGCGGTGGGCCCTCATCGGCCCGAACGGCGCGGGCAAGAGCACGATCCTCAGCATGTGCGGCGCGGTGAACCATCCCTCCCAGGGCGGTGTGTACGTACTGGGGCACAAGCTCGGACGCGTGGTTATCCGGGAGCTGCGGCGATCGATCGGCCACGTCAACCCACGCCATCCGCTTCGTTCCCCGCTGACCGCCCGCGAGGTGATCTACACCGGGGCCACCGGAACCACCGAGCTGATGCTGCGATGGAGGCCTGATGAGGAAACGATCGCACGCGCCGAACACCTCATCGAGATGCTCGGTCTGGGGTACCTCGGGGAAGTGACCTGGGAAAAGATGTCGCAAGGGGAACGCGGGCGCACCCTTATTGCTCGCTCGCTCCTGCCGGACCCACCGCTGCTGCTTCTAGATGAGCCCTCGACCGGCCTCGATGTTGCCGCCCGCGAGCAGTTCCTCGCTACGATCGACGACCTGCACCGCGCCCACCCTGACCTGGCGACGGTGCTCGTCACCCACCACCTGGAAGAGCTCCCCGAGACGACGACCCATGCGATGCTCATCAAAGACGGACGCGTGCACGCCGCCGGTCCTGCTGATCAGGTCCTGACGACGGCGTTGGTCTCGGAGTGTTTTTCGTACCCCATTCACATTGAGCACCGCGAAGGGCGCTGGCACGCACGGGCGGCGCGGGGGAGCCTCGGCTCCTCACCGGCGACCGCCTAGAACCGGGCGGGTGCGTGCGGCGCAATCAGGGGCGCGTGCACAGCGGGTTGCAAAAACGTAAAATCGTATTAGCGTAGCGGTGTGGCTAATTCTCCTGACACCAGCAGGCTCGAGGCGATCGAGCGGCGCGTAGAGGTCCTCGAGGAACGCCTTCTGCCGGACGGCGAGGCGAGCCCCCCGCGAAAGACCGCCCCGGGCGACGACCCATTATGGGCGCTCCATGAACTTCGACTCCGCCGCTCCCAGCGTGAGGAGACCGCGGATGGGGCGGTCCTATTCACCGGGTCGCTGGACCTTCCCACCGGGGAGAGCGTTTCGTGGCAGGAGGGGGTTGGAACGAGAGCGATGCTCGAGGCTGATTGGTCGGACTTCGCTGCCTCGCTCGCGGCACTGGGGCATCCCGTCCGATTGGAAATTTTGAAACACATCCTCCTGGGCACGCGCGGCACGGCAGACCTCGCCGAGATCGACGGGCTAGGTACGACGGGCCAACTTCATCATCACCTGCGCGAGCTCCGCGGGGCCGGATGGGTGAAGCAGTCCGGGCGGGGCCGATACGAAGTCGCCGCGGCCCGCGTGGTTCCACTCCTCATCACACTCGTAGCCGCGGGTGACCGATGAAGAAGTGCGTCATTGCCGCGTACAGGTGCCGGGTCTACCTGTTATTCGGGGCGTTCGCGGTTCTTATTCTCGTCGCGGCCACACGAGGGTATCTCCCTGCCGTGGAAAGGATCGCGCCAGCGTTCTCCCTGGCGGTACTTGCCGTGGTTGGTGGGTGTCTGCTGCTCACCGTGGTGGGCCCTCGCCTCCTTGACCCGCTCGCGTCCCGGGTGGTTGCGCCTCCCGTGTCGGGGGAGTGGAGCGCGGTCAATAGCCCCGCGTCGAAGGTCCCGAGCCATGGGACCCGCTTCTACGGTCAGGCCTACGCAATCGATCTCGTTGCCGAAGGCCCTGGCGAGCGCCCCAGTTTCGGGGCGGGGCCCGCGATGCGCCGCCCCGAGGATTATCCGGCGTTCGGGGCTCCCGTCTACGCGATGGTCAGTGGGACAGTGGTCGCGGTTGTCGATCGGCGGCGCGATCACCGGGCCCGGTCGAACTGGCTCAGCGTGCTCTATATGCTCCTGGAGGGGATGGTTCGAGAGGTCGCCGGCATGAGTTTCCTCCTGGGAAACCACGTCACCATCGACCACGGGGATGGAACGTTCGGCCTTCTTGCCCACCTGAAACGAGGTTCGGTGAAGGTGAAGGTGGGCAGCGAGGTAAAGGCGGGTGATCTCATCGCCGAATGCGGCAACTCCGGCAACAGCAGCGAACCCCATGTGCATGCACAGCTAATGGACCGCGCATCACCGCGCACAGCGCAAGGGGTACCGATGTCCTTTACTGGAATCCTCGACGCGGCAGGATCACCGATCGAACTGCCGACGAACGGGCAAACCATGATCAGTGTCTCTGCTGAACAGGGTTCCCGCGAGGGGCGCGGTAGTTGATTGGCCGAGGTCAAGCACACACGCTCACCTATGATCGCGTGTGCAACGCCGGTATACAGGTAGTGTCGGACTCAGTCTCAAAGTGAGGGGCGCCGCTATCAGGGGCTGATTGGATCCTGCGCACAGACGGCCCCGCCTGCTCCTCACCGAAGGATTCGCCCGATTCGTGCCACGAGGCTGAGCGTGCCGAACGCGCAGCAAAGCGGCGGCAGCACGAACAAGAGCGCCAGCCGCTGCTGGTCAGCGAGGCGGGCGACAGGAGCGACGTCGATGCAGCCTGGCGCGCTGAGGCGACTCGACCTCTGGCCCAAGGCCGCACCGCCTGCCCGACCGCGACGGCACCGTGATCCGCAGCAAGGTCGTTCGCGGACACCCGTACCGGATCGTCT
>CAMXUZ010000124.1 GCA_947251855.1 uncultured Ruaniaceae bacterium | reverse complement strand
CGGGCAGCGAGGCCATCTTCTCGAGCGTGGTCTCGCGGGTGGTCTCGTCGGCCTCGAGGCCCGCCAGCGGCACGTACTCGTTAGCGAAGCGCCCCTCGGCGATCGCGGCGCGGGCGCGGGTGTGGGACTGCAGCGCCCACTTCTCCATCTCCTCGCGGGAGATGTCCCACTTGTCGGCCATCATCTGGGCGCCGTTGAACTGCGAGATCTCCTGCTTGCCGAAGCGCTCGGCCCACCCGGTGGAGCCGGAGAACGGGTCGTCGAAACCGTACTCACGTCCCGCGAGCATCGCCGACGAGATGGGCAGGGCGCTCATGTTCTGGACGCCGCCGAACAGGATGACGTCCTGGGTGCCGGACATGATGCCCTGGGCACCGAAGTGGATGGCCTGCTGGCTGGAGCCACACTGGCGATCGACCGTGGTGCCGGGAACACCGAGCGGCATGCCGGCGGCGAGCCACGCGGACCGGGCGATGTTGCCGGCCTGCGGGCCGATGGTGTCGACGCAGCCGAAGACGACGTCGTCGACGATCTCCGGGTCGATCCCGGTCCGCTCGACAACCGCCTTGATGACGTGCGCGCCGAGGTCGGCGGGGTGCTGGGCGGCCAGGCTGCCGCCTCGCTTACCGACCGGCGTACGGACGGCATCGATCACGTAGGCCTCGCGGCCGGTCACGGAACTCATGTCTCTCCTTGGGTAAACGGGGTTGTCAGCTGACGGCCAGACCGTCGAGCACGATATTGAGATACTGGGTGGCGATGGCGTCGTGGTCGTCGTCCCCCTCAGGGCGGTACCACCGCACCGCGACCCAGACGGTGTCGCGCAGGAACCGGTAGGTCAGGCGCACATCCAGGTCGTCGCGAAAATCGCCGGTCTCCATGCCGCGGCGCAGGACCCCGGTCCACATCTCGCGGAACTCGGTGTTTCGCTCGCCCAGGTAGTCGAACCTCGGGTTGCCGCGCAGGTGCTTGACCTCGTCCTGGTAGATCGCCACCTCGTCGCGCTGATCGTGGATCGCCTCGAAGGAGGCCACCACCAGCGCCTCGAGCGTCTCGCGCGGGCCGAGCCCGGCGTCTACGATCCGTCGGTACTCGCCGAACAGCGAATCGAGGAAGCCGCGGAGGATCTCGTCGACGATCGCTTCCTTGGATTTGAAATGGTGGTACAGACTGCCGGAGAGGATGCCGGCGGCGTCGGCGATGTCGCGAACGGTCGTCGCGCGCAGGCCGCGCTCCGCGAATAGGCCGGCCGCGATCGACAGGAGCTCCTCGCGTCTGGTCGTGGCGGTCATACGCACCACAATACCAACCAAGCACTTGTTAGGGCAGTTGACCGAGTCCTCGCCACGTCGCGGCGCGCCCACCGACGCTTCGGACCGTCCGGGGGCGACCGCGTTTAGACTGCGCGGCATGACCTCCCCTGCCTCGTCACTCCCCGGACGGCGTGGCCGCCGGATCCTCGCGGCGTCCGCGGCGCTCGGCCTCGTGTTGGGCCTGTCCGCCTGCACGATCGGAGAGGTCCCCGGCGTCAACGACACCGACACGGCGTCGACCACAGCGAATGTCGCGGACACGCAGACGAGCGGGGCGAGCGAGACGACCACGGCCACCTCGGCACCGGGCACGTCGATCCCGGCCTCTGAGGAGTCATCAGCTCAGACCGCTGCGGGACTCCACTCGGTCGATACGCTGATCGTCAACGCAGACGACATTCCGGGACTCGGACTGGAGCCGACGCCCGCCGAGGACATCGCGCTCGGTCTCAACTCGATCGGGGACCTCACCGCCGGACTGAAGACGGAACCGGCGGACTGCATGGAGGTCAACCAGGACGCGCTGCTGAAGCGCGCCGAGCCCGGCAACCTCGCCCTCCAGTCCGGAAACCGGAACGGAACCGAGTTCGCGATAACCGTCACCACCCTCGACGAGGGACTGTCCGAACGCCGTGCGGAAACCGAGCGTTGCCCGGTCGTACGCATGACCATGCCCTTCCAGGGGACTGAGGTCACCTCGGAGACCAGAAGCACCGTGGACGACGTCGCCGCACCCGCCGGTGTCCGCGACTTCGCCGCGGTCACACAGGTCACCACGGCGGACATGATGGGGCAGTTCGTGGAGTCCGGGATCTTCACCCTCACGGGCATGGTCGAGGGACTCGGCGTCTCGGTCACCGCGTCCGCCCCGAACGGCCCGGTCGCGCAGGCCGACAAGGATTTCGCGGTTGACATCTTCGCCCGGCAGGCGCAGAAGATCCGCGACCACGCCTGATTCCGCCGACCTCAGTCGGTTCGGCCGCGACGCGTCGAGGGCCGGGCACTCCGTTTCGAGCGGGGTGCACGGCCCTCGGTGCTTCGGTCGTGCGGCTACGACTTACGAGCCGAAGTCCCAGGCCACGTTGCTCAGGAAAATCAGAAAGTTGGCCGGAATCTTAAAGAATCCGCCGATCACGTCGCCGACGGATCCGGCGGGCTGAAGGTCGTCGACGAAGTGCCACAGGCCATCCCCGATATCCCACAGTGGTTCGCTACTGTTCACTGCCTTCTCCTAGCTCACCGGCCGCACGCGACTCGTCCGGCCCGAGTGACGCTCAGTATGCTCCGAAAACCGCAGTTCAGAAGCTTGCCTAGGAATCGTGACCCAATTGCGGCCCCGCACCTGGAGCTCGCTGGCGACACGTGCCCGGAATGCACGAACGTTCAGCACGGCGCACCCCCGCGGGGGCCAAACACCCTGCTGGACGACCCGGTTAGGGCGCCGGGCCGCCCGCGGGGCCGCGCGCCCCTAGGCCTATAGGA
>CAMXUZ010000123.1 GCA_947251855.1 uncultured Ruaniaceae bacterium | reverse complement strand
CTCGCGCTCGCGGTGCAGGACCCGAATCGGGATTGGGAGGCGCTCGTCATCGGGCGGGACGGGAAGAAGACGAAGGAAGCCCGCCTGCGCGCCCCCGCCCCAGCGGAGGCGGAGGGCTACCTCGCTGACCTTCTCGACATCCACGCCCGGGGGATGCGCGAACCCCTGCCGCTCCCGCCGGTGACCACCGCCAAGTGGGCGGAGGAGGTCCACAAACTCGACGGCGAGGCCCCGCCTTCCCGCCTCGCCGAGATCACGTCGCGGGTCGCCGGGCAGTGGGAGACCTCCTCCGCCTGGGAGAATGAGGATCGGGATCCGTACCAACTCCTCGCGTGGGGCAAGCAACTGAACTTCGAGGAACTCCTGAGTATGACGCCGACGGCGCAGGAGTCGTGGAACTCCCAACCCTCTCGCCTCGGTCAGTACGCGATCCGGATGTGGGAGCCGCTGCTTAACCATGAAGGAATTTAATATCACCGACCCGCTCCCACGCGGAACCACCGTCCTCGAAGCGAGCGCCGGGACGGGCAAGACCTGGACCATCGCCGCCCTCGCCACCCGCCTCATCGCGGAAGGGGAGCTGGAGATCACTGATCTCCTCATCGTCACCTTCACCCGAGCAGCGACGAAGGAACTGCGATCCCGGGTGCGGGACCGGCTCCAACAGGTCGCCGGCGAACTGGACCTCATCCGCAGGGGGGCCTCGCCCAGCGAGGAGATCGACCCGCTCGCCCACTTCCTCGCAACCGAAACCGCCCCGCACCCAGGAGCTGGTCGGGCCCCCAGCCCCGCCCGGGCCGTGCTGGGCGAAGCGGAGCTCGGGGCGAGGATCGACCGGCTCCGAGCGGCGGCCTGGGATATCGATGCGGCAACGATCTCCACGATCCACGAATTCTGCCACGATGTGCTCACCGGCATCGGGGTCGCCGGAGAGGCGGGCGGAGGCCACACCCTCGTCGACTCCGCCGCCGACCTCCTCGCGGAAGTCGTCGACGACCTCTACCTCCACATGTTCAGCGGCAGCGACGCGCCCCCGTTCGATCACGCCACGGCGAGGAAGATCGCCACCGCCGTGACGAACAATCCCTCGGCCGAGATCCGCCCCGCCGAGGTGCCCCCGGGAGAAGGGACCCCAGGGGAGGGGGCCGCGCCCGCGGCGCAGCGGGCCGCCTTCGCCCACGCCGTCCGAGCCGAATTCCGGCGACGTAAACGCGACCGCGGGGTGCTCACCTTCGATGACGTCCTCACCGGCCTCGCAGACTCCCTCGACCCGCCCGCGACCGACCTCGCGCGGGGTCGGAACGCCGCACTCGCCCGCGACCGGGTGCGCGAACGTTGGAAGATGGTGCTCGTCGACGAGTTCCAGGACACGGACGACACGCAATGGCGGATCCTCAAGGCCGCCTTCCACGGCGAACGCGACCTCATCCTCATCGGCGACCCGAAGCAAGCGATCTACTCCTTCCGCGGCGGGGATATCAACACCTACCTCGAAGCCGTCCGAACCGCGCCGCAGGCCTACACCCTCGGCCACAACTATCGCGCCGACGAACCACTCGTCGAGGCGACGGGCGGTATTCTCCTTGACGCGGAGCTCGGCCACGAGCAGATCCGGGTCCGCCCCATCGAAGCCGGGAAGCGGCGGAGCGAGGTGAAACTTCCCACCGATCCCGGCGGACGCATCTGGATCCGAGTGGTGGATACCGACAACTTCGCCCTTGCACGCACCAAATTTCCCCGCATCGGTGAACTCCGGGAGGCGATCGCCGCGGATGTCGCGATCGATATCGCGGAGCTGCTCTCCCAGCCGCCGCAGGTACGCGAATCGGCAACGGACACCTGGCGCGACGCCGAACCGAGCGACATCGCCGTCCTCTGCCACACCAACCGGGACGCGCGTCAGGTGCAGCAGAAACTCGCCGACCTCGGCATCCACGGGGTGGTCTCCGGGGGCAGCAGCGTGTTCACCTCCGACGGCGCGGCCCAGTGGCTCACCCTGCTCGACGCGATGGATCAGCGCGGCAACACCGGGCTCGCCCGCGCCGCCGCGCTCGGCCCCTTCTTCGGCTACACGGGGGCAGACCTCGCTGAGGATCCTGATGCCGTGCTCGACGACGTGACCGCCCGGCTCCGCGAATTTGACCACCTCCTCACGACGAGCGGCTGCGCCGCGGTGTTCGAGGCGGCTCAAGGCGGGGGTGAAGCGAGCATGGCCGCCCGCGTGCTGGGCCACGTCGGCGGTGAACGGCTCCTGACCGACCTGCGCCACCTCTCCGAACTCATGCAGGCCGCCCACCCCCGCACCGGAGCGAGCACCCTCGCGCTGTGGCTGCGAGGCGAACAACAGGCCGTCGCCTCGGATGCGCACCTGCGGCGGCTGGAATCCGATGCCGCCGCCGTCCAACTCATGACGATCCACGCGGCGAAGGGGTTGCAGTTCCCGTTCGTGTACCTGCCGACCGTGGGTGTCGCGGAACCGAAGATCGACGCCATCCCCGTCTTCAACCTCGAGGGACGCCGGGTCGTGGACGTGAGCGGGAAGCTCGCCGGCGAGCACGCAGCGCGCGTGCGGGCGGAGGCAGGCGGGGAACAACTGCGACTGTTCTACGTCGCCCTCACCCGCGCCGTCGGGCAGGTAACAATGTATTGGGCGCCCGCTCGCGGCGCTGGGGCGACAGCGATGAACAGGCTGCTCACACGCGGCGGCGTACCC